>NZ_JABZSJ010000076.1:0-10115 GCF_015262605.1 Prevotella aurantiaca
TGTCCATTACTAAAATCCGTGAGCTTTTCAGCCTACCAAATGTCCATTACGCCAACTTTTATAAATATGAAGAAACTGTTATTTCCAATTTTTGCATTTATACTGTGTATTTCAACCTATGCGCAAACTGGTCAATTCCAAATAGACCAAAGCAGTGTAATAAACGCCCAACCATTAACATCATGCAAAGCATCAATCAATAAAATTGAACCTGCTAATAATCAAATTTGGTGGGGATATCAAGAAGAAGATGAAGAACGTAGTGCTGTTGGTGTATCTAAAGCTGAAACTTACTACGCCTCTCTCTATATTGCACCCAGTAATACTGTTATTGCAGGTAAAACTATAAAGGCATTTCGCTTCTACCTCCGCGACAAGGAAAACACAAAAGATGTAAAAATATGGATTTCTAAAAAATTACCTGAAGATATCAACGATGTAGATTATATTCAGAATGTAGACCACGCATCTCTTAATGGCGGTGATGAAGCAGAAAACCTACAGGGAATGGTTAACGATGTTGAACTTACCACTCCGTACGTTGTTGGATCTGATGGTATCTATATAGGTTATACGCTGACTATTACCAATGTTTCAGATGGCACAACAAAATTTCCTATAGTTACGTTCGATAGTCAAGAAGCGAATAGTTTATTTGTACGTACCTCTGAGACTACTGCAAAATGGAGCGATTTAGCTGAAGAAGGCTTTGGCAAATTGGCACTAAATATACTTATTGAAGGTAAATTCGCAGAGAATTCTGTTTCTCCAGATAAAATGCAGGATCTTGTTTTAGTTAAAAATAATACAGGTAATAGCAAGGTTGAGCTTCTCAATGGTGGCAGTGCTGGCATCAACAATATTGATTATACCATTACAACTAATGGTGCAACAGGGGTAGAGCAACATCTTGATATCAATCCTCCTGTCAAGACATTGGGTGCTAAATGTACAATTAACATACCAGTTACAGCCAACGCAAATACTGGCGTTGAAGAGAAAATTATCACTATTACGAAGGTAAATGGAAAGGCCAACGAAGCAGAAAACAAGTCTACAACTTTTAAACTAACCACCGTAAGTAAACAGGTTAATAGGGGAGTTGTTGTTGAGGAGTATACAGGTACGGCTTGTGGATGGTGTCCACGCGGTTGGGCAGGTATGAAAAAGATGCGCGATAAGTTCGGTGAAAACTTCGTAGGTATTGCCATCCACCAGTACAATGAAACGGACCCTATGTATTGCAAAAATTATGCAATGATTGAGTTTGGCGGAGCACCTAATTGTAAGATAGACCGCGATGAGACGATGGATCCATTCTATGGTTCAGAAGAAGATATTTGTATAGACTTCGAAAAAGCACTTACCAGAATTCCAACTGTAGGTGTATCAGTTACAGGTAAACTAAATGCAGATAAAACAGCAGTAACAGCAACTGCAACCATTGAACCTTTGGTAAACGAAAAATTTGATATTGCCTATGTGATTGTTGGGGATGAACTTACAGGAACTGCATCGATTTGGAAACAAATGAATAGTTACTATCAATATGTTGCTGCAAATGTTAACAACGATCCATACTTATCATTATTCTGCAAAGGTGGCAAATATAGCAGTACTAAGGTTACATTGGTTTACGATGATGTAATGCTCGCTAGCTCTTACAACTTAGAAAATGCTAACGAAGCAAAGATAGAACCACTACAAGAAGGGAAAATTATAACAAACACTTACACACTTACAATGCCAACCAATACTGTTCTGAAAGAAGCGATTGAGAAAGCTGGCTACACAAAGCTTGCAGTTATCGCAATGATTATACGCAATGACGGAAAGATTGAAAATGCAGCTAAATTCTACTTATCTGATGATCCATCTGGTGTCAAAGGTATATCTGATAACTATAATGAGATCAAGGAAATAGCACGCTATACCATTGATGGTCGTAGAATCAGTACACCACAACAAGGCCTTAACATTGTCAAAATGTCCGACGGATCAACTATTAAAGTATTGGTAAAGTAAAGAGAAATTCAAAAGACATAACAACGATATAATCAGCAAAACAGAAGCCCTAACCAACATACAACATTTGGTAGGGCTTTTTCATATAACTGTGAAAATAAATATCATTTGTTTCAAAGCATATTACCAAAACCTACTATAATATAACACTTATAAGAATTTTTAATGTCTGTATGATTGCTTTTTCAGAATTTATTTCGTATATTTGCAAATATTACAGGATATTCATTTAAAATAAAAATCAAAAGATGAAAACAGTTTATGATTTCACTGTCAAAGATAGAAAAGGCGGTGATATTTCTTTAAAAGCGTTTGCTAACGAAGTATTGCTAATTGTAAATACAGCTACAAAATGTGGGTTCACACCAACTTATGATGAACTTGAGGCTACTTACAAAAAGTATCATGCACAAGGTTTTGAAGTTCTCGATTTTCCTTGCAATCAGTTTGGACAACAGGCACCAGGTACTGATGAAAGTATTCATGAATTCTGCAAACTAAATTATGGTACAGAGTTCCCACGCTTCAAGAAAATTAAAGTTAATGGCGAAGACGCTGAACCACTCTACAAATTCTTGAAAGAACAAAAAGGTTTTGCGGGTTGGGACGAAAGTCACAAACTGACACCTATTCTCGATAAGATGTTATCAGAGGCAGACCCAAATTACAAAGAAAAGTCAGATATTAAGTGGAACTTCACAAAATTCCTCATCAATAAGAAGGGACAAGTTATTGCCCGTTTCGAACCAACAGAAAAGATTGAAAACATTGAAAAAGAAATAGAGAAGTTGCTTGCTGAATAAAGTATTAGCACAATAAATTAAATGGTAGAAAGATTTCCCCTATATAGTTATTCTTTTTACCATTTTTTCTTTCTTGTTATAAAATCATTAAGTAAAAAAGTCAATACAATAACATAATCCTTTTTACTTCATCTTTCTTGTAGCCAATAAGCCTAAGAATGTTAGTAAACCATTGAGCATTAATAGTTCGTAGCCAAACTTATAATTCCATAACGGCGTTACCATATAGTCTAACAAAAAACATATCAACGGGCTCGCTAATACCACGTAAGGCACCATACGATCGTTCACTGTCTTATGTGTCAATAATCCATAAGCAAACAAACCAAGAAGTGGACCATAAGTATAAGAACACAAAATATATACAGCATCAATTAAACTTGTTGAATTTACAGCTCCGAACACTAAGATAAAAATAACAAATATTACTGCCATTCCAAAATGTACTCGTTTACGTAGAATTTCGTTTGTTGGCTGTTCACAAATATCTACACAAAAGCTTGTTGTTAGAGAAGTAAGAGCTGAATCAGCGCTTGAAAAACATGCAGCAACCACACCTATTGTAAACATTACCTCTACCCCACTTCCTAATAATCCACCAGCTACAGGATATAACATAAGTTCGTCAGGTGAAGAAGGTAAAGGTTTACCTACTTGCTGAAAAAACATCATGAGTAAAACTCCCAAAGCCATAAACAGTAAGTTAGTTGGCAAAAAAGCTACCCCATAAGAGCACATATCTTTCTGTGCATCTCCTAAACTTTTGCATGTTAAATTCTTTTGCATCATGTCTTGATCAAGACCTGTCATCACAACAACAATAAACACGCCACTCAAAAATTGCTTCCAAAAATTTTGCTTAGAAACCCAATCGTCCCATACAAATATTTGCGAATGACAATCGTTTGTTATAGCATTTAAAGCTTCACACAAGTTTAGATCTAATACACTCATCACCTTATAAATTATAAGGAGTAAAGTAAGGAGCATACAGAACGTTTGGAAAGAATCAGTAAATACCAGTGTTTTTATACCTCCTTTACGCGTATAAAGCCATATCAGAAACACAAGTACAACCACAGTTAGAGGAAATGGTATATTATAACTGTCAAGGACGAACCGTTGCAGTATCATACAAACAACATAAAACTTTACAGCAGCTCCCGACATTTTGGACAAGATAAAAAATGATGCTCCAATCTTATAACTTCGTACACCCAATCTATCCTTCAAGAAGGAATATATTGTAATCAAATTCAAACGATAGTAAATAGGCAATAACACAAAAGCAACTAACACATAACCAAAAATAAAGCCCAAACAGGTCTGTGCATAAGTCATATTTTGCCCAATAACCATACCAGGCACACTGACAAATGTTACACCTGACACACTTGCACCAATCATTCCAAACGCAACAAGATACCATGGCGATTGACGAGTTGCACGAAAAAACAAATCGTTGCTGCTTTTCTTAACTGTTAGTTTGCTTATGAACAAAAGAATACAGAAATAAATAAAAATAGTCCCTAAAATTATCATAGATATATTATAGATGTATTATAAAAGAAGAAAATAAGTTTAATTTTTAGTTTATATTTAAATCCTTTTGAGTATCTTTGCTTAGCTAACAAAACTACAACAATAGCATTTCATTTAAAATACATACTAAGTTTTCTTATAATAAGAGCATAAAACAATACTATGACACACACTTTCAGCTCGTTAAAAAGTATTTTCTACTTTATGAGCTGTTTTTTTCATATAAAAATTATAATTCATTGCTTGCTTGTAAGGCTGCACCTATAGCAGTACAATATTCAGAATATTTAGGAATGATAAAATGTACATCATATAAACGTTCCATCATAGGGAATAGAATCTTACACTGAGGGAGACGAGAAAGATTCCCTATCATCACGAAATCCGTTATTCCACTATTCAATGCACTTAAAATCGTAGCTGAACCAATGGATTGCAATACCAAACAGATAAGTCCCAATGCAACATCTTCACTGCTTGTATTTCCACGAGCATTAGCAAAAAGAGATGCAGTAGCATTCATCGGCAATCCAGGCAAAGGTTTTGATGAAATATCGCTTATCTGTAGATTTATATTTCCGATTTCTCCCTTCTTTGCCAAATCAGAAATCTGATGAATGTCATCAGTGTTCAGCAACAAACGAGAAAGTCCGTTCAATGTTCCTCCTCCTATTCCAATACCTCCAATATGACGAATATCATCTCCATCGCATAAAACAAGCGAAGTACCAGTACCCATCGAAACTACTATCATACGATTGAGATTTGATTCAAAACGGGCACCTAAACCATCTGCTAAGAACTCGTCAGCCTTTTCTGTCGGCAAGCCATATACAGGCTTATCAATATAAGCAGAGCCAACACCAGTCAGCATAACTTTACCCACATCGCTCAATTCTATCTTATTGTCGTACAGATATTTTCCAAATGCACCATAAAGAGAGGTTACAGGATCTGTAGCCTTTATACGCAAAGGTCGGACCACTTCTCCATTTCTAATTCCAACTATTTTCGTTGTCGATATTCCAACATCAATTCCAATAGCAATTTTCATAACACCTTATATATTATTACAGGGCAAAGGTACAAAAAAAGTAGATTGTCAGACACCCTATGAAAGACTTTTTGCAAAAAAAGCGAAAAACATTTCTCTATTTATCTGAAAATGAGTATATTTGCAGTCCGTTATGATGAGATAACATGATAAGTATAAATTAATAG
Source organism: Prevotella aurantiaca (assembly GCF_015262605.1). Lineage (NCBI taxonomy): Bacteria > Pseudomonadati > Bacteroidota > Bacteroidia > Bacteroidales > Prevotellaceae > Prevotella > Prevotella aurantiaca. The sequence continues at coordinate 5,592 of NZ_JABZSJ010000076.1, forward strand.
ACAAACAAAACAAAATGACAAAGGCAGATATCATCAATGAGATTGCGTCTTCTACTGGTATATCTAAGAAGGATGTTTCAGCAGTCGTGGAATCTTTTATGGATGCGATAAAAGACAGCTTATTAGCTAAGAAAGAGAATGTTTACCTCCGTGGTTTTGGTAGCTTTATCGTTAAGCACCGCGCAGAGAAGACAGCACGCAACATCTCAAAAAACACAACAATTACTATCCCAGCACATGACTTCCCAAGCTTCAAGCCAGCGAAGACATTCATTGAGGATATGAAGAAATAATAAACAAAACAATCATAACATTTTAAACATTTAAAGCTATGCCAAACGGAAAGAAGAAAAAGGGACACAAGATGGCTACGCACAAGCGTAAAAAGAGATTAAGAAAGAACAGACATAAGAGCAAGTAAGCCTCATCGGGCTAAAGACTCTAATTAAGTCTTTCAACATGACGGGGCATGTCATCGCATTAAACTCGTTATCCCTGGAGTGCGACGGCACGTCTCGCTTTTTTTGAATAAGCATCGAAAAGATGCTTATAAGAACAGAAGAAAATGACAAGCGAAATAATTATAGATGCCCAACCGAAAGAGATTTCGATAGCATTACTTGAGGACAAGCGATTGGTAGAATACCAACGCGAACCAAGAGAAGCCAATTTCTCAGTTGGAAACATCTACATAGCGAAGGTCAAGAAACTGATGCCAGGACTTAATGCCTGCTTCGTAGATGTTGGTTATGAGCGCGACGCATTTCTTCATTATCTTGATTTAGGAAGTCAATTCAACTCCTTTGCAAAATATCTCAAACAGGTACAAAGCGATAGGAAACGACTTTTCCCTATTCAGAAAGCCAACAAACTACCCGACTTGCAGAAAGATAGCAGTGTTCAAACCACTCTGCAAGTTGGTCAGGAAGTAATGGTACAAGTAGTAAAAGAGCCTATTTCTACAAAAGGGCCACGCCTTACAGGCGAAATTTCTTTTGCAGGACGTTACCTTGTACTAATTCCTTTCGGGGATAAAGTAAACGTTTCTACTAAAATTAAAAGTGGAGAAGAGCGCGCCCGCCTAAAGCAACTCATACAGAGCATTTGCCCAAAGAATTTTGGAGTTATTGTTCGTACAGTGGCACAAGGAAAAAGGGTGGCAGAACTCGACGCTGAGATGAAAGTTCTTTTTGGAAGATGGAATGATGCCATTACAAAGGTACAGAAAACTCAAGAGCGACCACAACTCATTTTTGAAGAGAAAGGACGTGCTGTAGGCATGCTTCGCGATCTCTTCAACCCTACCTACGAGAATATTTATGTAAACGATGAGGAAATTTGCAATGCCGTTAAGAACTATGTTACTCTTATCGCCCCTGAAAAGGCAAGCATAGTAAAAAAATATACCGGCAAGTTGCCAATCTTCGACAACTTTGACGTAACGAAGCAGATTAAATCCAGCTTCGGAAAAACTATAAATTACGGACGAGGTTGCTATATTATTGTTGAACATACCGAAGCTATGCACGTTGTAGATGTGAATAGCGGAAACAGAACAAAGGAAAAGGGACAAGAACAAAATGCTCTCGATACCAACCTTGGTGCAGCTGATGAAATTGCTCGTCAACTCCGTTTGAGAGATATGGGTGGTATTATTGTAGTAGACTTCATTGATATGAACTTAGCGGAAGACCGGCAAATGCTCTACGAGCGTATGTGTAAAGCGATGCAAAAAGACCGTGCCCGCCATAATATCTTGCCATTGAGCAAGTTTGGACTAATGCAAATAACACGCCAAAGAGTCCGTCCTGTTATGGATGTTGATGTGGCAGAAGATTGTCCAACTTGTTTTGGAACAGGTAAAATACGTTCAAGTTTACTATTTACTGATTTACTTGAACGAAAAATTGAACAACTTGTAAAAAAGATTGGCATTAAGAAGTTCTATCTACACGTTCACCCATACGTTGCTGCTTATATAAACAAAGGCGTTGTTTCTCTAAAAATGAAGTGGCAAATGAAATATGGTTTCGGCATTAAAGTTGTTCCTTCTCAAAAACTTGCCTTTATGCAATATGAGTTCTACGACAATAAACGTCAATTCATAGATATGAAGGATACCAACGATAAGTTGTAAATGACTTATCAGTTTATAAAAAGATAATGAAAGAACTTTGCGGTTCTATTTAAAAGATGTTGTATCTATTCTCGATACAACATCTTTTTTATGTAAAAAAAGTCCTATTTTTTTTATAGCTTGGTAAGTGTAATAAAATTCAAGGATACGATGTGAACTTCTAGAATTCTCATTATTAGGTTCCTTTTTATCGTTCTTCACAGTTTCCTTAAGGATATATCGAGAAGTTGCTTTAAATTCAACGTCGACTATAAAGGAAACTGTCTGTTTAATAGACTCTGCTTTAAACTTTACTCAGCTAATGAAGTTTCGCTTGATAGCGTAAGAAGCATTGTTCTTAACTTGTTTTATTGTAGTACACTTAGCCTGTCAAGGTAGTAGCTTGACTTGCAATGAATAAATTTAGAAGTTCCCTCTCAATATCACCACATGTTAATAACAAATGGTACAAATATCTTACTCAATATTGCACAGTTTTTCTGTCGCAAATTAACATTATTTCCGTAAATCTTACCAGAACTTGTTTTAAAACCGTATTATTCTTTCCAACTAATCTAATTATCAAAGCATAATAATTAAATTATAATTATGCCACTTATGCACTATAATATTTTCATTGAAATATATTTGTACTAAATTCTTAGCATTATTGAAGTTTTTTAGTTTTTTTACTTTTCAACTGATTTTCAGATTATTGAAATATGTAATAAAACTAAATCATTATACCAGTCGTCTGAACCGAAAAAATATTGAACAAGGGTGTAATATTATAATTTGAAAAGGTTTTATAAATCTTTGAATAATTTTACACGTAAATACGGATATTTAGGCAAGGGGAGAAAATAAAAAAGATAAGAGAAATAATAAAGAAAAATTCAATCAAAAAAAGAATTTTTGATAATAAAACAATGAAATATCAGAGTAAATAACTACATTTGCAGTTGTGCACTTTTGTTTGACAACGTACTATCCCACACCTTAAGAGTGTAATAACTTGTGTGCATTATATTATTCAAGGGAGAAATAGAAACTCTAAAAAACAAAGTATCATTGAAATGACTATTCTTTAGTTTCTTATTATATGGGGTTACGATACAGTAAACACTATCATCATAGTTATATTTATCATATTCAACTATTATTTGGTATGGGAGTTCTGGGTGATTGTTTCCAGTATCATCCTTTTTTGTTAGCTTGATTGCGTGCATGTTCATGAAGTTGTCCCATTTAAATCCCTTTTCAACAAAAATACTTTTTACATGTAATAGTGGGGACACTTTATATTTTACATCCTTGACAAATACACCATTATTTTTGGATTCCTGTTTAGTTAAAGAAAACATTCTTGCTCCATCATAGCCATATCCATAATAACCAATTGATATATTTAAGACTTCAAGAAATAATACACACAATGCAATTATCAGGAAACATATAATAATGACTTTTTTTTTCATTTTCATATACAAATAGGATTAGGTGATACATCATTAAATAACATAATCTCTGCAGATTTCTGTATATTGGTCGAGTGGTTCTGATGTCATTTGCTTTATGATTTCGCTACTATAAAGTTACTGATAATCAGCAACTTGACCAAATACTATTAGTTGTATTAAGTTAATTAACTCTCTCATTTTCAAACGATTATATTGGAATTAACGAAGTATTGCTTTTATTCTAATCCAAAAAATCATTTTTGTATTTGTTTCTTATCGTAATAACATCTAATTTAATATGTTACCGTTTTTACCTCAGGATGGTAAATGGACTTCTTAACTTATCGAATCTATTAAAAATATTTATCAAGTTATACTTTGATGTAATCCAACCATAATTCTGATTTTGAAATCCTTGTAGAGATTTCTCTATCACTACTCCTGTTTCAAATACTCTAGTTCCATTTTTATAAAGAATAAAACTACTGGTTACTGTTGACAAATCGCCACCAGTATAGATAAACTTACATCTTTTCTTTAGAATATTTAATATAGATATATCATCTGTAAATAGTTTATTACTACATAAATCACCTTTTATCAACTCATAATCGTCATTGCTTAATAACAAATAAGCCTCCCATTTTCCTGAGTTAAAATTGAAATTATTTAATGGGTTAATTGATTGTCCTTTAATATAATTCTCTGTTGAACTTTGGATATTTGGTGACAAATCCAGTATAACAGGGTAGCCAGTAATTAGAGCTAACCCTCCATAACAAACTGCACATAATAAGCAGACAACAAGAACTATTCTTTTTAAAAATTTCATTTCCGTCCTCCTTTCTTAGTTACAATATTTCCGTTAACTTTAACACCATCAAGCCCTTTATAATTGTACGTTGTCAAACAAAAGTGCACAACTGCAAATGTAGTTATTTACTCTGA
>NZ_JABZSJ010000002.1:0-120015 GCF_015262605.1 Prevotella aurantiaca
CGAGTACAAAGAAAGGAACTTTCAATTTGTCGAGTGCAGCTATATTTTATGCAAAGTTAGCAAAACTTTTTGATACAAAAGACTATGGGCGACAAAAACTACAAAAACTTTCGCACTTTAAAACAACAAAAGTAGTTCAAAAGCAAATATAGTAAAGAAAGATAAACCATTAGCAGTTTAGTACTATTTTCGTATAAAAACGTAGGATATATTCACAAAAAGAGAGAATTAAAAAGATATTAACATTATTTATATCTATATATTTGGAGGAGTAAAAATATCTGGATAAATTTGCAACGTGTTTTTCATGGTATTAGATTATTAAGGTTTTGAGGATTGGTTGTCGTGAGACAGTCAATCTTTTTTTATGCCTTTTCCGTTCTTGTTCATACCTTGTTACAACACATTTTATTCTTATTCGTTGTCTTTCCTCTTCTTACTTTCTTCAGCAAAAGCCTTCATTACTGCTGGCTTAACTACTCCGAAGAAGTTATGATTGCTTGCTTCTGAATACACTTCGGGGTGTTGAAGTATCATAGAAGAGGTAGAAGAAGAACGGTCCCAATATGCTTTTTCATTCATAGAAGGTATATATTTTGCGTATTTAGTACGCATTTTGTGTTCCGATGCGGCAAAATAGCAGAATATTTTTGCCTTATCTGCAAAACTAAACCCTACTGTGTTCATATTATTTTCTCCATTTAGAAGGTCGAAAACAAGATTTCCGAAGTACTCTGAGAATGCCCTATTGTTCTTACCCGTAGTATTTTTTTCTATCAATTTAATCAAAGGTAGTTGCACAATGAGCTCACCTTTTATAGTCTTTTCGAATATATGGTGGAAGAAAGCTATGGGATTTACATCTTGAGTAGTAAAGTACCATTGGTTCAGCAAGTCACTTCCATAGTATTGATAAACCGAAAACAAATCGCTTAATATCCTCTCTCCGTCGTAAGGATCGCCCATTCCATCGTAGTCTTCCTCGTTTCCTTCAAACGTTGCCTGCGATAAGAACTTGAAAGCAGCAGCATCTTCATATACAATAAAGTTATTTAAAGCAAGTATCTGTTGTAATATTTTCGGCTTTAAAACAATCTTTTCGTGCCTCACTTTCAGCATATCGTTGAGCATCCAATTGTATGTGATGATGCCTTTGCCGTTCAAAGCAAAATAAATTGATGCATAGTCAAAGTATTCTTCATCATCAAGAGGCTGATAAAGCTTTTTGCTTTGCATATTTAGACGCATGCCAAAGACTGCTTGAATCCTTTGTTTAAATAGTTCATCAGAGGGCTTTTTATAGCCATGCGTGTTCATATAGTATTCCACCAAAGGTATTGTCAGCAAGAAATCTTCACGTGTTGGCTCGTAGCGAGGCTCTGATTGGTCATCACGGAAATCACCACCATACCACGAAACCTCCTGTAATTTTAGATGTTTCATTAGCTTTTTCCAATCGATACCCATGGCCTTTAATTGTTCTTTTGTGAGTACTCGATTGTATTTCTGGCGCGAAACTTCTTTCTTTTGCTTAACAACAGCTCCTTTTTTCTCAGATTTAGTGCTGCATTGCAGCAACATTGTTGCCATTGAAAGTATAAAAATTGCCGTCAAAACTTTCTTCATACCGATTTGATTTATTGCTAACAAAGTCTATTTATTGCGATTGTTAGTAGCGAGTTTCTACATTATTATATAATAGAACAGGCTTGTTTACTTCCCTATAGTAGAGCATTTAGTAATCGCCATACTTGTCGGCAAAGGTACAGCATTCTATTTTTACCACCAAATTATTTTGTCAAATAATACTTTAACAGCATAATTTCACTACCTTACTCTGTGTTAAGCTTTTTTGTTATTATGCAAAAATAATAGCATAAAGATACAGGCAATGTGTTAAATCTATACTATCATGTAACCATCTAATTATCAGCGCATTGTAATACCCATTGTTTTGCAGTGCAAAACAGGCTCTTTTGCTCGGTAAAACAGGCACTTTTGCTGTGTAATATAGGCACTTTTACAATGTCGAACAATATGCATCACTTCGCAATAGTACTTTATGCATATAACAAAAGTATTAATATGCAAAAATAGTTATTATGCCAATGTATCCAAATCTACCAGTCGTTTTGGTGTAAAAACGACCAATTAATACCGCAATTAACAACAAAAAGCAAAGTGTTTATCCACCATTAAGAACAAAAGAACACCATTATGAGGGAATTACAGTGCTATTTTTTGCTAAGTAGTGTTAATTTTTGAAATTTGTTGAGTAAATCTTTGTCGTTTAAAAATTAAGGTTGTAAGTTTGCACAAAATATACGAAAATATATAAAACCTAACTCAAATACATTAGATAGCTATGGAAAAAAAGACAGTAGTTACTGGAGTTATTGGTGCTGATGCGCATGCAGTAGGCAACAAGATTATCGCATTTGCTCTTGAGCAACATAACTACAACGTGGTAAACCTGGGTGTAATGGTAGCACAAGAAGAATATATCGCAGCTGCCATCGAAACGAATGCTGACGCTATTTTGGTATCGTCAATGTATGGCCACGGCGAAATCGACTGCCAAGGATTGCGCGAAAAGTGCGACGAAGCAGGACTTAAAGGTATTCCTATCTTCGTAGGTGGAAACCTCGTAGTAGGTAAACAAAACTTTGAAGACGTAGAAAAGCGATTCCTCGCTATGGGCTTCACAAAGGTGTACCCTCCTGGAACTGACATCGAAATCTCTATCAAAGACCTCGATAAAGTTTTAGGAAAGGAAGACTAATATATGAAATACCTTACAGTAGATTTTGGTAGCACATACACGAAGCTGACAGCGATTGACACAGACAAGGGCGACGTTATAGGAACAGCAGCCGCATTCACCACCATCGAGACCGATGTGATGGAGGGATTCAACAACGGCATGCAACAACTCGAAGCCCAAATAGGACACTTCGCATACGACAGACTTCTCTGCTGCAGTAGCGCTGCTGGAGGATTGAAGATGGTTGCACTCGGATTAGTGCCTGAATTGACTGCTAAAGCAGCAAAGATGGCAGCGTCAAGTGCAGGAGCCAAGGTTGTAAAAACCTATTCGTTTGAAATCTCACAAGCCGAACAACAGGAAATTTACGACATAAACCCCGACTTGGTATTGCTATGTGGCGGTACCGACGGGGGCAATAAAGATGTCATTATCGCCAATGCGAAACGCTTATGCGAAATAGATCGCGACTTCTCTATAATAGCTGCAGGTAATAAAACTGCCTCTTACGAACTAGACCAAATCTTCAAAGCCTCTAATAAAAAGAAGTGTGTCATTACTGAAAACGTAATGCCACAGTTCAATATCATCAATATCAATCCCGCAAAACAGAAGATTAAGGAACTGTTCATTAGCCGAATCATTGAAGCAAAAGGACTTACAAGGGTTCAAGAAATGAGCGGTTACGATATTATACCTACACCGTTGGCAGTGCTAACAGGGTGCGAACTATTCAGCAAAGGATACGGACGCGACGAAGGAATGGGAGATATGATGGCTGTAGACCTCGGTGGAGCAACCACAGACATATATTCTATGGCGAAAGGAGAACCTACCATCGCCGAAGTTATCACCAAAGGTTTGCCAGAACCATATAGCAAACGCACTGTGGAAGGCGACCTTGGAATGCGCTATAGCCTAACGGCAATGGCCGATGAGATAAACATGGAGGTGTTCGCTGATGAACTTGGAATTGACCAAACTAAAATAGAAGACTGGATTAAACGATGCGCTGCGGCTCCTGCAACGCTTCCACAAACCGACGAAGAAGCTAGGATAGAACAAGGATTAGCACGTAATGCCGTGAAAGTTGCAGTAGAACGCCACTGCGGATACTTTGAACCAGCGTTCACTCCAATGGGTCAAGTATTCACATTAACAGGTAAAGACCTTTCAGAAGTGCCATATATAGTAGGTATAGGTGGTTCTATCAAAAACAACGCTGACCCTAAAAAGATTCTAAGCGGAGCCGAAAAGAAAGCGTCGCGCGACCCTATGTTTGCTAAACCAAAAGCCCCTAAGTATATGTTAGATAAGAAGTATATCTTCGCTTCAATGGGTTTGCTGAGTACATTCGAGCCACATTTGGCTTTGGCAATCATGAAAAAAGAAATTACGGAAATATAAATAACACCATAATACAAAAATATTTTTTATGGAATTGAAGAATAAAAAACTTACCGACGACGAGTTTTACAAAGAAAGAGCCGACGTCCTCACGCATTGGGAGACTGGTAAAGACGTAGACTTCCAAGAAGCAGTAGATTACCAAAAGAGCATTGCGCCAGAGAAACGCTTCTCGTACAAGTTGCAGAAAGCAGTTGAAAATGGCGACACTCTCATTCAGCCTCGTGCAGGTGTAGCACTCTATGAAGAACATATTAAGCTGTTGCGCTTCCTCGAAGACGAAGGTGGTGCAGACTTGTTGCCATCTACTGTGGATAGCTACACACGTCTAAATAGATACAAAGAATGCGAAGTTGGTATTCAGAAAAGTTTTGAAACCAACCGCTCTATGCTTAACGGATTCCCTATTGTAAACTATGGTGTAGACATTTGCCGTAAGGTTACATCGGCAGTTAAGAACCCTGTGCAGGTTCGTCACGGAACCCCTGACGCACGTTTGCTTACCGAACTCTCTATCGCTGGTGGCTTCACATCTTACGAAGGCGGCGGTATTTCTTATAACATTCCTTATTCTAAGGCACACCCAGTAGACCAGGTTATTCACCACTGGCAGTATGCTGACCGTTTGGTGGGTCTTTATGAAGAAGCTGGAGTATCTATCAACCGTGAACCTTTCGGCCCTCTTACAGGTACACTTATTCCTCCTTGTATCTCAAACACAGTTGCTGTGATTGAAGCTGTGCTTGCTGCTACACAGGGAGTACGCGACCTTACTGTTGGATATGGACAGTGTGGTAACCTCATTCAAGACGTTGCTGCTATCCGTTCGCTCGACATCATGACACGCAAATATCTTGATAAGTTCGGCTATAAGGACGCTCGTGTAACTACAGTGTTCCACCAATGGATGGGTGGTTTCCCACAAGATGAAGCACAAGCGTTCGGTGTTATCTCATGGGGTTCGGCTGCAGGCGCTTTGGCAAAGGCAACAAAGGTAATCGTAAAGACTCCTCACGAGGCTATGGGTATCCCAACTAAGGAAGCTAACGCCGCAGGTTTGCGCGCAACTAAGCAGGTTATCAACATGTTGAAGGACCAAAACTTCCGTGAAATTCCTGCTGTTGTAGAAGAAAGCGAAATCATTATGAGAGAAATGGAGTGTATGCTCGATAAGGTAGAAGAACTCGGTAAGGGCGACTGGGCAGTAGGTACTTGCGCTGCTATCGAAGCTGGTGTTATCGACATTCCATTTGCACCAAGTAAGTACAATGCTGGTAAGGTATTGCCTGCACGCGACAATCAAGGTGCTATCCGCTTGTTGAATATGGGTAATATGCCTCTCAGCGACGACTTGGTTATCTTCCACCGTCAGAAACTTGAGGAACGTGCAAAGGCTGAAAACCGCCCTGTTAGTTTCCAAATGGTTATCGATGACGTTTACGCGATCGGTAAAGGACATCTCGTTGGACGTCCAAACCCACAGAGCTAATAGTTTCGCACTATTTCAAAAGCGAATTTTTAAGAGAAATAATTCAGTAAAAACATAAACTAAAATATGGGTCCCACGAACATTAAAAAATAGTAGTGGGACCATAACTTAAACAAATTCTTATTATGAAAATTAAGAAAGTGGTATGTGCCCCTGGTAAAACGGGCTTTTTCTTCGATGACCAAAAGGCCATCAAAGCTGGTGCTAAGAACGATGGTGCTTTCTATGTTGGCACTCCATTAACACCTGGTTTCAAACAAGTAAGACAAGCAGGTGAGTCTATCAGCGTTATGTTCATTCTTGAAAATGGCGCTATTGCACACGGAGATTGTGCTGCTGTACAATATTCTGGTGCTGGTGGTCGCGACCCATTGTTCCTTGCTGAAGACTTTATTCCTGTTATTGAAAAGGAGATTGCTCCTTTATATGAAGGCAAAGATATTACTTCTTTCCGTGAAATGGCTGACATTGTTGATAAAACAGTTAGCCCTTCTACTGGTAAAATATATCATACAGCTATCCGTTATGGTGTAACTCAAGCTTGTCTTGACGCTGTTGCAAAGAGCCAATGCAAGTTAATGGCACAGGTAATCGCTGAAGAATACGGAACAGAAGTATCAAAAGAAATTATTCCTATCTTCTCTCAGTCAGGCGACGACCGCTATTTGAACGCTGATAAAATGATTATGAAGCGTGCTGATGTATTGCCTCACGCTCTCTTCAACCACGTAGAAACAAAGGTTGGATTGAAAGGTGAAAAGATCAAAGAGTATGTAGAATGGCTCCGCAATCGTATTCTTGAACTTCGTCCATGCGAATGTTACAACCCAACATTCCACATTGACGTTTATGGTACACTTGGTATCGTGTTCAACAACGACTTTGAGGCAATCGCAAAGTATATCGGCGAAGTTGCAGAAATAGCTAAACCATTCCACTTGCGTGTGGAAGGTCCAGTGGATATGGGCGAACGTGAAGCTCAAATAGATGCTTTGGCAGCTATCCGTGCAGCCATGGATCGCGATGGAATTGATGCTGAAATCGTTGCAGACGAGTGGTGCAACACTTTGGAAGACATCAAAGCTTTCACTGAAAAGAAGGCTGGTCACATGGCACAAATTAAGACTCCAGACCTCGGTGGTATCAATAACACAATCGAAGCTGTACTCTATTGCAAAGAAAATGGTATGGGTGCTTACCTCGGTGGTACTTGTAATGAAACAAACCGCTCTGCAGAAGTATGTGCAAACATTGCTATGGCGACTAAGCCAGTACAGTATCTTGCAAAACCAGGTATGGGTGTTGATGAAGGCTATATGATTGTCTTCAACGAAATGAGCCGTATCTTAGCTTTGACTAAGTAATTAAATCTTGGTTCAGACCAAGTAATCTTATCTTGGTTTCGGCTAAGTAATTAAAAAGAAAAAAGAAGATGGAAGAAATCAGAATACTTTCCACTACAGCGATTTTGGGCTATGGTTTCCCAATGGAATCGTTTGTAGAGGGTATGAAACGCAAGCCACATGTAATCGCTGTAGACGCTGGTTCATCAGATCCAGGCCCATATTATCTTGGCGCAGGCAAGTCTTTCACAGACCGCAACTCGGTAAAACGCGACTTGGAAATCATGATTCCAGCTGGTATCGAGGCTAAAGTACCTGTTATTGTTGGTACTGCTGGTGGTAGCGGAGCACGTCCTCACGTTGAATTCGTACTTGATATAGTACGTGAAATAGCAAAAGAAAAAGGTCTTTCATTCAAGATGGCTGTCATTCAGTCTGAGTTTGAAAAAGAATTTATTAAGGAAAACCTCCGCAATGGTAAGGTTACTCCACTTGCTCCAGCGAAGCCTATTGAAGAAAAAGATGTAGACGAAGCAGTTCACATCGTTGCTCAGATGGGTGAAGAGCCATATATCAAGGCACTGGAAGAAGGTGCAGATGTTATCATTGCAGGCCGTTCTTACGACCCTTCAGTATTTGCAGCCCTCCCTATCAAGGAAGGATTCCCTAAAGGTTTGGCCATTCACTTGGGTAAAATCCTTGAGTGTGCGGCTATCTGCGCACTACCAGGAAGCGGTAGCGATTGTATGTTTGGCTACCTCCGCCACGATAATTTCGTGCTTGAACCATTGTCTTCAGCTCGCAAGTGTACCACACTTTCTATAGCAGGACACACTCTCTACGAGAAGACAAACCCTTATATCTTGCCTGGTCCAGGTGGTGCAATCAACCTACACGAATGCAAATTCGAACAAGTTGATGAGAATAAGGTGTGCGTTTCTGGCTCTAAATTCGTACCAACCGACAAGTATTACGTTAAGCTTGAAGGTGTTCGTCGCGTAGGTTATCGTACTATGTCGCCAGCAGCAGTAAAGGATCCTATTATGATTTCTAAGATAGATGAAATCACAAAGGCCGTTCGTGCTCGCGTAGAAGATAACTTTAAGAAGTACGGAATAACCGATTTCTTCCTTGATTTCAAGATTTACGGCAAGAAAGGCGTAATGGCTATGTTCGAAGGAGCTGAGGAATCACACTCTGATGAGTTGCTTATCATCATCGAAGCAGTTGCTGATAACCAAGAAACAGCGAATACTATCTGTAGCTTTGCACGAAGCACAATGCTTCACTTCGGTTACGATGGTCGCTATTCTACATCAGGTAACCTCGCCTTCCCATTCTCTCCATCAGACTGTAAGATGGGCGAAGTTTACGAGTTCAATATCTATCACCTCTTGGAAGTAGACGATCCTACAAGTCTTTTCCCTATTACTTATGTCAATTTCGACAGGGGAGAATGCAAGTAACTAACAGTAAAAGGAGATAAAAACATGGCACAATATAAATTAGTAGACGTGGCTTCTGTTATTCGCAGCAAGAATTCAGGACCTTTCGAGCTTACATTCGACGTCATATTCAAAGACTTTGATATGTATTATAAGGTGAAGGACGCTAACATTTTCAACGAAAAGATGTTCTGCGAACTCTACCATATCAAGGCTGAAGATATTATCAACATCATTCATTTCGACCCTGCGAAGGCCATTAAGATAACCATCGTACGTCCGATACCATCAGGTTCATTAGGCGAAACCGATGTTTATGGTGCACAGCAGCACACACCTTTAATGAAGTTGAACTTCGAATTGTAATACAAACATAGAGCGAGTTGGCACCGAAACCTATATAATGGTAACGTGCCAACTTGTTTTTTATTGACAGTTTCTATACTGTAAATTCTATAAAACATAGGCAGCAGACGCTGCTTCTCACTCAACACTTTACACGAACAAGCAATGATAAATCCGCTACAGCAATACCTTATATCGACGCAGTACTACGCCCCACGCGGCAAAGAGCGTCTAATATTTCTTGGCGACCACATTTCGCAGCGCCACCTTCTATACACCGACCGTCTTATCGGCATTGTCGGAGATGCAGGTTCAGGCAAGTCTTCGCTTATCAAAGGTATGTTTCCCGGACTAGAACTCACTAATGATGATGACGTTATTAATCCTCGCAAGATTCTTTCTATGCGTGAAGCCATTGCATTGGGCGAAATAAAAGAGGCATCATCGTTCCATTTGGATATTCGTTTCCTCATGGGCTTCATGCAGATGTGGGAAATTGCAGAGTTCGTTAAGACATTGTTGGAACGCAAGAAGCGTGTCATCGTCGAGCATTTCAACTTATTGCGTGAAGCTTTAGGCCGTAATGCCGACTTGATAGTGGGCATTGGCGAAGAGATTATCGTGGTTCGTCCAACGATGTTCGGTCCTCTACCAGAAAGTATTTACACCATAGTGCACGAGTCATTGAAGTATCGTAAGAGGGCACACACGGCCGAAGAAATCACTCGTTATATACTTGAGGAAAACTACGGCATCTCTCCAGATAGCTATTACTTCTCTGATATACGCAACGGATTCGTATTAAAGTTCTACAATCATGAAGAATTTGACATTCAAGAAGTAGAAGATTACGTAAAGGAAGTAATAGATCAGCAACTGCCAGTAGCCTATTACGATGAAGAACACATCACAATTGGCGACCATATAATAGAATGTGGTGGTCCGCGTTTGCAGGTTGCCAATACGAAAGAGTTAGAAGATTTCTCTTTCGTAAAGGAACTTATGTACGATGCACATAGTAAAGCCTACTGCCTAATCGGTATTGTAGACAAGAATTGCGAAAACATTGAGAACAGAAATACACAGTATTTCCTTACAAGAAAAGTTTAGATAAATGAGAGAAATTGAAGCATCTAAGATTACAGAGTTAGTAGAAAAACTTTGTATTGAAGCATGTTACGTGCTTGCAGACGATATATACAACAAGCTCGCAGTATGCCAAAAACAAGAGAAATCACCATTGGCAAGCGAAATTATTGGCACGATAGTAAAGAATGCCGACATAGCTAAAACCGAGCGAGTACCTATGTGTCAAGACACAGGAATGACTGTTGTGTTCGTCAAAATGGGCCAAGAGTGCCACGTAACAGGTGGTTTCATAGAAGAAGCCATTAACCAAGGCGTGCGTCAAGGCTATGCAAATGGATATTTGCGTAAGTCTGTTGTGAAGGATCCGATAGACCGTGTGAATACAACAGACAACACTCCTGCCATCATTCATTATGAAATCGTTCCAGGAAACGAGTTCCATATCACTGTAGCACCTAAGGGTTTCGGCAGCGAAAACAAGAGTGGACTCAAGATGCTTACGCCAAGTGCAGGCGTAAAAGGTATCAAAGAGTTTGTCATAGATACCATTTTCCATGCTGGCGGTAACCCTTGCCCACCCATCATTGTAGGTATTGGCATTGGCGGAACTATGGAACGTGCAGCATTCCTAAGTAAGAAAGCCCTTCTCCGCCCTGTTGGTAGTGTGAGCGACAAGCCACATGTAGCCGAATTGGAGAAAGAATTGTTAGAAGAAATCAATAAACTCGGCATCGGACCATGTGGTTTTGGTGGTTCAACAACGGCCCTACAGGTTAGCATTCTTACTAATGCTACCCACATTGCAGGTTTGCCAGTATCGGTAAACATAGGTTGCCACGCCACAAGACATGCCGAAGGTTCACTCTAAACAGCAATTATAAGAAAACATATTATGGAAGAAAAACGAATAATATCAGCCCCTTTCACTGATGAAACCATCAAATCGCTCCACGCTGGCGACATGGTTTACATCTCAGGCACCATATATACTGCACGCGATGCAGCTCATAAGCGTCTTTGCGAAATGCTTGATGCAGGCGAAGCCATGCCTTTCGATTTTGAAGGACAGGCTGTTTACTATGCTGGACCATGCCCTGCGAAACCAGGACAGCCTATTGGTTCAGTTGGTCCGACAACGGGTGGGCGCATGGACGCCTATTCTCCTCGCCTCATTCAAGAAGGTTTACGTGTCATGATAGGTAAAGGTTCACGTTCAGAAGAGGTTATCGATGCACTAAAAAAATATACCGGAGTCTACTTTGCTGCCATTGGTGGCGCAGCCGCACTTATGGCAAAGGCTGTTAAAGAGGCAGAAGTTATTGCCTTCGATGAGCTTGGAACAGAGGCTATACGCCGTCTTCGGGTAGAAGAATTGCCCGTTATTGTTGCCATAGACCACGAAGGTAACGATATGTATAAGCTGGGTGTAGAGAAGTATAAACAGTAGAAACTACTACAATATATATACTACAGAACAACCTTACGTTTGTTTTGGCAGCAGCGTTGTTATGCTTACAATGCGCTAAAATATAGAAAAACTTATAAATACCATATATTTTCTGAACTCCTACTTTGTCTTTTTATAAGACAGGTAGGAGTTTTTTTATAGCAAAAAAACAAGCTAACAAAGCCGAAACTACAGTTTTACAGTGTGTATAAACCCACAAAAACAACCGCCACACCTTGTTAATGCAATATTCTCCTCCCCCTCTTTTGTTCGTCGTTTGCCGTTTATTATAGCTCGTTATACTTTGTTTATACGCAACATAACATACTCTACAACAAAACAAAGTATATATTTGTTCTAACAGTTTTTTAGGTTTAAACTATAAAAGGTGTGGAAAGCAAATGCTTCAGCCACACCTTTCTTATCATAATAGAGGCAAACCTACGGTTTAACAACCTCTATAAAAAAACTTTATAATCTATATGTCAGTCCCACACTTGGCACCAATTGGTTGTAATTATCTATAATTTGATATTTCAATTCTGCATTCACATTAATCCTACCGATAAGCTGATACTGTACACCACACCCAAGATTAGTCGCAAATTTGTCTTCTGATGCCGACTTCTTCTTGCCGTCTAACAGTATAAATTGCACATTCCACTTTGTATAACCTACCCCCACAACAGGATAAACCTGTAGTTTTGGAGCAACATCAAACAGGTAATGGAGGTTTGCATTTATATCCCACATAGATACATCGTCCTTCTTTAAAAAGTAATCTATAGATGCTTCGCCACGCAAACGGTCGGTTAAATAGTACTGACCTTTTACTCCTAAGCCTATATTTTTTACTTTTGTACCATACGAAAGGTTTACACCTATTGCCTTATCTCCCTTTTGTGCTGAAGCAGAAATACTTACAATGGCAGCACATACTAATACTAATAGTTTTTTCATTTTACGTTTTGTTTATTTTATTTTTGTGTGATTGAGCTTTTTAATTGATTGTATTACAGAAAGTAAGTGGTTATTTTAACCGTGTTCGTACGCTTATTAGTATGCCATAAAATCCTCTTTTTGTTGCCATAAACGGCATTTAGGCAAACATAAAAATTTATTTTAGCATTACCCCTTCCACAAAACAACAGCATTGCAATGTGGCGCATAAGCAGCCAGAACTACACCTCCATTTCTATATATTGTTTGTTATACTCTCTCTACATACGAATATTTAGTTTCATTTCGCAAAGATATGCAAATTAATTTAAAGGACAAAAACTTTTCATAACATTTTTCTCACAATGTGTTTATTATTTATTAACACGTGGTTCTTGCCTAATTGGTTATTAAAGTTGGTTTATTTTGTTCCGCCATAAACATAGTTTATAAACCTCATAATAAAGATATTACCATATACAACAAAGGCGAAAGGCGTGCAAAATGCCAACAAGCATACAACAAACTACCGAGTGTGGTGGCATTTACACCATATAATAATGTACGAAACATCTACCAGTTGTAACCGAAGCATACCGCAGCTCATAACCATCTAATAGACAACGCCTTACGAAAGTCCATTTTTCTGTATTACAAAAGTATGGTTTTTGGCGTGCAAAAACCATACTTTTGCATAATAAAAGAGCCTATATTGCAACGCAAAACAGGCACTTTTGAAACACGAAACAATTTACATCACTTTTCTATTAGATTATCTTTACAAAAGTAAAGAACCTCTATCAGAAATCAGGACAATTCCTATAAACTAGAGAAAACGACGATCTTCTCAGACCGTCGTTTCTATTTTATGTTAGGCATTAGTTAGTAAGGCTATAAGATTGTTTCAGGATAACGATTGTAAATGTACGCTATTTTTATTTAATATCAAAATTTTTACACATCATTTCCGCTTGCTTTAACTTATTTTAAGAGCGTGTGCGATAACAAAAATAGCTGTTGTAAACTCGTTAAGAATTCACAACAAATCAACCGCAATGATACAATTATTTGCTATCAGTGCATGAATCAAGAGTAAATGGGTAATCTATAATAGTATAAAAGAAAAAGTAAGCAAGTGGTGTTACTATATTTTCGTTTTGAAAAAAGTGGCTTGAAACAGAGAAGTTATCCTGATTCAATCATTTTCTACCTAATCTATAACTTTTACTGAAGAAAACTTTTATAAACTTAAATATAAACATTTGGTGAGCATCACTGCTCCTGAGAAAATTTTTACGCATCTCCTAAACACGCTATTTTTCCTTAAATGATAATGCTAAACTTATTAGTTTACCACTATTAATCTGTAAGAAAAGATAGAAATAAACATTTGATTATACAAACATTTTAGTTAAAATATTTTCTAAATCTCGCTTAATTGATTTAAATCAAGGTTTATATGGTGAGATTATACATATTCTTTTACAAACAAAGTTTTTACAAATGCCAATATCAAAGTGTGGCAAGAATAAGCGCATATCAGCATTCTTGTAAGCTTTAGGGGGTAAAAATGAGTTAATTCCTTTGCTATCTATATTTATTATAGTACTTTTGCAGAAAAGTTTAACAACGGTAACAATGATATTGAAAAAGAGAAGGTGGCACTGTCTACCGGGACAAGAACCCACCGAAATGGATAAAAAAATAATGGAATTCGAGAAGAGAGGCAAATTGGTTCCTACTCGAAACCTTATAAAAACACCCGAACAAATTGAAGGAATCCGCCGCGCTGGTGTCATTAACACTGGTTGCTTAGACGCTGTGGCTGACGCTATACACGTGGGAATGAATACGCAAGAGATTGACGATATATGCATGGCATACTGCAAAGAGCACAATGCTACACCCGCATGCCTTAACTATGAGGGCTTCCCGAAGAGCGTTTGCACCAGCATTAACGAAGTGGTGTGCCATGGAATACCTAAGAAAGAAGACGTTTTGCAAGAGGGCGACATCGTAAATGTAGACATGACGTGCATCGTTGATGGCTATTATGCTGACGCAAGCCGTATGTTCATCATCGGAAAAACTACACCAGAGAAAGAAAAACTGGTGCGTGTTGCAAAGGAATGTCTTGAGATTGGCATGGAAGCAGCTAAGCCTTACTCGTTCGTTGGAGACATTGGACACGCCATACAGAAGCATGCCGAGAAGAAACATGGCTATGGAGTAGTACGCGATTTGTGCGGTCATGGCGTGGGACTCGACTTCCACGAAGAGCCAGAAGTATCCCATTTCGGACACGCGGGTACTGGTATGCTGCTTGTTCCGGGCATGGTTTTCACCATCGAACCAATGATAAACCAAGGCACATGGAAGGTTTTTATCGACGCAGAAGACCCATATGGTTGGGAAATCATCACTGGTGACGAACTTCCTTCAGCCCAATGGGAACATACTTTCCTAATGACTGAGCACGGATTGGAAATACTTACGTATTAAAAAAACAGTAGCAAAATAAAGTCTTTAAGCCCTATTCGCAACGGGAAAAGACAAATAAGCTGAAGCGTCCTCGACGCAACAACACAACAACAATGAAGAAAAACGAGGATATATATATATTAGGTATAGAGAGTAGCTGCGACGATACCAGCGCAGCGGTGCTACGCAACGGAGTTATTCTAAGCAATGTTACAGCCTCACAAGATGTCCATAAGGCATACGGAGGCGTTGTTCCAGAGCTGGCATCGCGTGCACACCAACAGAATGTAGTGCCTGTTGTAGACCAAGCCATTAAGCGTGCGGGTATCACAAAGGAGCAATTATCGGCCGTTGCCTTTACGCGTGGACCAGGACTCATGGGCAGTTTGCTCGTCGGAGTAAGCTTTGCAAAAGGCTTTGCGCGTTCGTTGGGCATACCACTCATTGACGTTAACCACCTACAAGGGCATGTTCTTGCCCACTTTATCAAAGAAACTGACGACGATAACAACCAGCCCCCATTCCCATTTATATGCCTTTTGGTATCTGGAGGCAACTCTCAGATTGTCAAAGTGAATGCTTATAACGACATGGAAGTACTCGGACAGACCATCGATGACGCTGCTGGAGAAGCCATAGACAAGTGTTCTAAGGTCATGGGATTAGGTTATCCAGGCGGTCCAATAATCGATAAGCTGGCTCGTCAAGGCGATCCGACGGCCTTTAAGTTCGCTGAACCGAACGTATCGGGCTACGATTACTCTTTCTCGGGGCTTAAAACGTCGTTCCTTTATAACCTTCGCGAGTGGATACAGGGCGATCCTGACTTCATAGAACACCACAAAAACGACCTCGCTGCGAGCTTAGAGTTCACCATTGTAGACATTTTAATGAAGAAACTTCGCAAAGCTGTGAAGGACACCGGCATCAAGCATGTTGCCGTAGCAGGCGGAGTATCGGCTAATAATGGTCTTCGCAATGCCTTCCACGACCACGCTGCGCGTTTCGGTTGGACGATATACATACCTAAGTTTAGCTATACCACCGACAATGCAGCTATGATTGCCAGCGTTGGAACGTTTAAGTATCGCGACGGAAAATTTACAACTATCGACATACCCGCCTTTAGTAAAGTTACATTTGAATAGATATTAACGACTATGGAATTTGAAAGTAAAATATTATCACGCCAAATTGGCGACCTACTTTACGCATCGGAATACTCTCTCGGCACTGCTGAAAGCTGCACGGGAGGACGCATTAGCGAAACAATTATAGCCATTCCTGGTGCTTCAAACTATTTTAAAGGTGGCATTATATCATACACCGACGAAGTAAAAATTAACGTTTTGGGTGTTTCTCCCGTGACTTTGGAAGAGCAAACTGCCGTTAGCGAGGAAGTGGCACGCCAGATGGTAAGAGGTGCTATCGACGCTTTGCAGGTTGATTTCGCCATATCTGCAACAGGAACAGCAGGACCAAGCGGTGGCACTCCAGAGGCTCCTGTCGGCACAATATGGATTGGTTACGGCAACAAAGACGACATTAGAACGTTCAAACTAACCGAGGATTTCGGACGAGACATTAATCTTGCCATTGCAACAAATAAGGCAATACGCTTGATGCTCGACTTTTTGAAAGAGAAACTCGAAGACAATAATACTGTAGAAGATAATTCTATAGAAGGTGTTCCAAGCATGGGACTCTAAAGAAACTGTATCTATCATGGTATAACTACCATAGTGTGCAGTCGCACAAATTTGATACTTACCTACCAAACAACAACAGATTGCAATTCCGAAATTTCGGTTTCTGCAATCTGTTTTTTCGTTTTATCATCTTCATTCCTTTGTTCTAACAGATATGATAAAGTAAGATGAAGGCAGAATATAATCTGCACTCGTCCCCTACTACCCTATTTTTGCATTCGTAACGCAGTTAAAAGCTATTCTCTCCTCTTTGCCTTTTCTAACATAAAACTGTCGTTTAAAATAGTTTTACCCATCAATGCGCTCAACATAAACAGAAGAATACCACTGCAAAGGAAAAATAATGGCAAAGCAGTTGCTTCTGAAACGAACGGCAAAGAATATTCAACGAAGATCATTATCGCATAGAACAAAGTAAGATAATCATAAGGAAAGAAAATCAAAAAATATTGTATTGAAACTCAAAAGACATCCTATACCAAAATAAGACCATTTTTTCAAGAAAGCGAATGTTTTGTGTGTGCGAACACAATAAAGGGTTGACGCAGGTCAAGAAAGACTGTTTTTCAGCAAAAAATAGGTAGAAATATTTTTTAATATCGTGAAAGCTGCGTACCTTTGCATTGTCAAAAAGACAAAAAAGGTTATTAGATTGTTTAGGTTAATAGTAATAGATTTAGGTTTTTAGTTGTTTTATTTAAGGAGAACAAAAGAGATTGTTCAGGTTGATAGGATTAGTTTAAGGTAACAAAAGAAAGATTGAAGAAAGGATAACAATTCGATGCGAGATTTTCAGGGGAACGCCGAGAGGCGCGAACCTCAAATCAAGCAGAGACCAAAATAAGCGAAAGCTTATTTAAAAATAACGAAAGCGCAAGACGATTATCGCCCTGCGCTTTTGTTGTTTTTATACCTATAGAAAAACATAAGAATGCTTATAAATATACAATATTCCCATCTGTAGCTTTCAACAAAACTTACATTGTGTAACTAACTTTATATCAATGCATTACAATAGGGGTTGTTTTGCATTGCAAAAGTGCCTATATTGCACGGTAAAACAGGCTCTTTTGCGTTGCAAAACAGGCTCTTTTGGAAAATCAAAGAGGCTATAACGTTTTACAATCGTATTTCTTTGCAGAACTAAAGCAATTTTATACAAAAAATAGCAACATGGTTTATGGATAGCTTATGCCCTGCTATTTCTATCCATATAGCAGTTGTTTGAGGAATAGAAGCAACATAGTGAATAAGTAATATTGTGATGAATGAAACAACCACTATACTCCATGAACACACAAAATAAAAACCAATGAATAACAAAGCAACTGACAATAGATTGCAAAAGAAAAGTCAGCAAATAGTGAATCAACTGTCTAAGTATTACAAAATAAAAAAAGGTATAAGGCTAAAAGCCATATACCTTTCTTCATTAACATCTAAATTATTATCTTATGAAATTATTCTTCAACTACAAAGAAGTCCTCTTTTGAAACGCCACAGAGTGGGCATACCCAATCATCTGGGATATCTTCAAAAGCAGTTCCTGGCGCAATGCCACCATCTGGGTCGCCTACTTCTGGATCGTAAACGTAACCACAAGTCTCACATTCATATTTCTTCATAATGTCTTTCTTTTATTTTAATAATTAATTTTTCGCTGCAAAGATACTACAAATATGTACTTATTACAAATAGAACATGTTAAAAAGTCTTATATATGCAGTTTTATTTTAAAACTCTACCGATACTTTCGCATTGATTTGTCGGCCAGTTAAATAGTTAGGCACGGCATATTGTTGTCCCGAGAAATCGGTTATCCAATAATAAGAGTTCACATTATTGATTCCAAAGAGGTTCAAACAGTCTAATCCGAGCCATATATTACGGAAGATAGAGTGTCGCGAGCCATCGTTATTATCGAATAGTCGGTAGCTCATTCCAATATCGGCACGCTTGTATGCAGGCGCTCTAAACGAGTTGCTACTTAACTCTTGGTGTGGCGCCGAGAAAGGCAAGCCGTCTGCGTATGCCAGTTTCAGCGACATTCGCCAGCGTGTTGAGCCAGGGAAGTAGTCGGTAAAGAAGATGTTTAAGGCGAAACGCTGGTCGGTTGGTAGCGGTACGTTCTTTCCATTTAGCTTCATACTGGTGTTCATAAGACTGAGCGTGAGCCACGAATCGGCCCCTGGTACAAACTCTCCGAATAGTTTTAAGTCCAAACCAGTGGCGTGTCCAGTGGTCTGACTATCGCAGTAATAAGTTACTTTCACGTTGTCTACCGAGTAAGGAACAAGGCGTGAGATTGCCTTATAGTATGCTTCGGCTGTGAATTTAAATGGTCTGTTCAGCATATTGAACCGATAACTCATCGACGCCAAGGCGTGAATAGAAAGCTGCGAGCGTGTTTTCTGATTTAAAAGGGCGTATGTTACACCATTAACCATTGTAGTATCGCGCAATTCTTTGTAGAAAGGTGCTTGGTAATAAAGACCTGCTGCCACACGGAACGATAGGTTTCGGTTCCAACCGGGCGTGATATTGAGCGATGCACGAGGCGAAACTATACTTTCACCGTTGAAGTCCCAGTACGCATAACGCACACCATAATTCAATCGGTAAAGCGTGGGGACAGAGTCGTTGCTTTGGAAATTCCACGTATCTTGCACGTATGCTTCAAAGCGTTTTGCATCTAACTTATTGCGCGCACGTAACGAATATATCATGTCGAGGGTTTCGCCAGTGTGCGGAACATTGTATCCTGCCGAGTCGCGATACTCGTATTCGGCAGAATTCTCTTTGATTTGCTCTATCTTATAGGTCAAAGCACCTTCTATTTTGTGCTTTCCTGCACGCTGTTGCAACATCAATTTCAAGCTCTTAACGTTTGCTTTCAAGTAGTCTCGTGAGTGTTGCATGTACGTTCCAACGCCTAAATTCTCTGAAGTTTCGGTCTGTGTGAGCCAATATTGGCCTTGAATGTCGTATCGTTGTTGCTCTTTGGTAGAGAAAGCAGACGCTATTAGCGAGATATCGGTACGCGATGATAAGTGATGAGTAAGGCTTAAAGAGCCGAAGAAAGTACGAAAGAGGTCCTTTTCTTGGCCATCGAAGTAGACTTTAAAGGACTTTACGTTCTTCAAAGTACCGAAATTGGTTTCTCGGTCTTCGGGTTCAAAGTTATAATTGTTCTCCGATATGTTTCCAATAAAGTCTATTTGCCAGCGTTTAGAAGGCTGCCATGATAAATAAGTCTGATAATCTAAGAACGAAGGTCTGTATTCTCCACGTGTTTGAAGCGACCCTAAGAGATACTTATTAGTCTTATAACGTAAACCATTTGTCCAAGTAAGCTTCTTCACTGCAAGTCCAAAATATCCGCTTGCGCCCAGCATTGAAGCACTTATCAAGCCTTCTGTGCGCTTCGGACGCTTGTAAGTAATGTCCAAAGCAGAGCTCATCTTATCGCCATACTTTGCTTCAAAGCCTCCCGTAGAGAATCCAACGCGTTCTACAAGGTCCGCATTGATAACAGAAAGGCCCTCCTGTTGTCCGCTACGAACAAGGAAAGGACGATACACTTCCACATTATTTATATATACAGAGTTCTCGTCGAACGTACCGCCACGCACGTTATACTGCGACGAAAGCTCGGAGTGCGTAGACACACCAGCCTGTGTTTGCAGTATTTCCTCCACTGCATTGCCCGAAACAGAGGGCGTTCGCTTCGTCGCTTCAACCTTTATTTCTTCAGTAGTTCCATGTTGTGGTGCATGCGCTTCGACTACAACCTCTTGCAATTCATTGTCGCTTACAAGCTGAATCTGCAACGTTTGTTTGCCTTGAGGGCGATGTAGCACGCGCACTTTGCTTTTATAGCCAAGCATTGAGAACCGTATCTTAACCGAATCCTCACTCTGTAGCTGCATGCTAAACTCTCCCTTGAGGTTACTCATCACCATTTTTCCTTGCGAAGCCACTATAACTGACGCCAATTCAATGGGGTTTCCTTCTTGGTCGGATACCTTTCCTTGCAGCGTAAACGACTGTCCCATAGCGTCAACACCATAGAAAGTAAACAGGAACAATAATATAATGTTCAATAGTTTTGCCTTATTCATATTATGAATAACGATGGTTTGGAAAGATTATTGCATCATAAAGATAGAGAAAAACAAAAACAGATAGAACCTACAAAATGCAGTAATATGAGATAAAATGTGGCCAAACAGAACCGAATTTCAATATTTTATATATTTTATAGCAGCAGTTTGTGCGTATATTTGTTTTCTTTTGTTACCTTTGCAGATAATAAATAAGGAAACAAAAATATCACAAATGAAGAAGATTATCTTTCTCCTCGCAATTGTGTTGGGTGGAATTTGCAGCACCTCATGCAGCAAACAAGAAACCTACGACGACCAATTGAAACGCGAGCGCAAGTCTATAAATGCGTTTATAGTGAACCATAAGATAAACGTTATAACAGAAAGTCAGTTCCAAGAGCAAGACTCTACGACCGACGTATCGAAGAATCAGTACGTTCTTTTTAAGAATTCTGGAGTCTATATGCAGATAGTTGAGAAAGGAATAGGCGAGAAATTGAAAGACGGAGAAACCTCAACTGTACTCTGTCGCTTCGAAGAAACTAACGTAGCAAGCGATAGTTTGCAGCTCTCTAATATGAATTTGCGTTGGGACGGAATAGTCGATAAGATGATGGTAACACGTACAAGCGGTACTTACTCGGCTTCTTTCGATAAGTCGTCGAGCGTTATGGCACGCATATACAAAAGTGCATCAGTGCCTAAAGGCTGGCTTGTTCCTCTGCCATACATTAAGATTGGCCGCATCACAAGTGCTTCCGATAAGTTAGCCCATGTACGTCTTATCGTCCCATCGGCACAAGGACAAGTCTTAGCAAACAAAGAAGTATATGCTTGCTTCTACGATATCACTTTCCAACGAGGTACATAATACGATAAAACAATAACATGCCACGACCGCACAATGTGCAGTCGTGGCTTTAATATTTATAGAAAAAGATGACACTAATAAAGTCTATTTCAGGCATCCGCGGTACGATTGGCGGACCAACAGGCGACACATTGAACCCACTTGACATAGTTAAATTCACTTCAGCGTACGCTACTTACATTGCAAGTCAGCACCCAGGAAAGAAGCTAAAGATAGTTGTTGGACGCGACGCACGTATCTCTGGCGAGATGGTAAAGAACGTTGTGTGCGGCACTCTCATGGGTATTGGCGCTGATGTCGTTAATATTGGCTTGGCAACTACACCTACTACCGAGCTGGCAGTGCGTATGGAAGGAGCCGATGGTGGTATTATTATTACCGCTTCGCACAACCCTCGTCAGTGGAATGCACTGAAACTATTGAACCACGAAGGCGAATTTCTCACCGCAGAAGATGGCGCTGCCGTACTCGATATAGCAGAAAAGGAAGATTTCAACTATGCAGACGTAGACCAACTTGGTAGTTATAAGGAGGACGATTCGTTTGATCAACGCCACATCGACGCTGTTAAAGCACTTGAATTGGCAGACTTGGAGGCAATTAAAGCACGCAAATTCCGTGTCTGCGTAGACGCAGTGAACTCTGTTGGAGGTATTATTCTGCCCAAATTGTTAGACCAAATCGGCGTAGAATACACGTTGTTGTACGGCGAACCAACTGGAGACTTCGCTCATAACCCCGAACCTATAGAGAAAAATCTCGGTGGTATCATGGCAGAAATAAAGAAAGGAGGCTACGATCTCGGTATTGTTGTAGACCCAGACGTAGACCGTTTGGCGTTCATACGCGAAGATGGAGTCATGTACGGAGAGGAATATACACTGGTAAGTGTGGCTGATTACATTCTCGATCACGTAAAAGGAAACACCGTTAGCAACCTTTCTTCAACACGAGCACTACGCGATGTAACTGAAAAACATGGCGGAAAGTACTACGCTGCAGCTGTTGGCGAGGTGAATGTTACTACCAAAATGAAGGAAGTTGGGGCTGTTATAGGTGGCGAAGGTAATGGTGGTGTCATCTATCCAGATAGTCATTACGGTCGTGATGCGCTTGTTGGCATCGTACTTTTCCTTAGTTCGTTGGCTCAAAAGGGCATGAAAGCAAGCGAATTGCGCAAGACTTACCCTGAATATTTCATTGCAAAGAACCGCATCGACCTCACTCCTGAAACCGATGTAGACGCTATTCTCGTTAAAGTTAAGGAACTTTACGGAAACGAAAAGGACGTGCAGGTAACCGATATTGATGGTGTTAAGCTTGATTTCCCAACAGCTTGGGTACACCTACGTAAGTCTAACACCGAGCCAATCATACGTGTTTACAGCGAAGCAAGTAGCATGGAAGAAGCTGATGCATTAGGAAAGAAGCTCATGCAGGTAGTTTATGATATGCAATAAGAACCGCTAACATGATTATAAAGACTTCGGAATTCAGTCTATCATCGCCTACAATAGCGAAGTGTCCTAACGATACGAAGAACGAATATGCGTTCATCGGCCGTTCGAACGTGGGCAAGTCGAGCCTGATTAACATGCTTTGCAATCACAAAGGCCTTGCCAAGACATCGGCAAAGCCTGGCAAAACATTGCTCATCAACCACTTTATTATTAACAAGGAGTGGTATATTGTAGACCTTCCTGGCTACGGTTATGCTAAGAATTCAAAGACTGTGCGCAACAAACTCGAACAGATGATTGCGCAATATATCTTGCAACGCAAGCAGCTCGTGAACGTATTCGTACTTATCGACATACGTCATGAGCAGCAAAAAATAGACCGCGAGTTTATCGATTGGTTAGGACAAAGCAACATTCCGTTCTCTATCGTCTTCACAAAGGCCGATAAACTATCGGGAGGAAAGGCGAAAGCCAATGCCGAAGCATGGATGAAGAAGTTGGAAGACACGTGGGAAGTTACCCCACCCTACTTTATAACATCTTCTGAAAACAAGGTAGGCAGAGAGGAAGTGCTTGACTATATCGAGAGCATCAATACGGATTTGGCAAACGATACGGCCGAATAAGCAATGGCACAGATACCTTATTTAGACGTTCAAAAGCTATCGAAACGCTTCGGAGCGCAGATTTTGTTTGATGAAATATCCTTCTCCATAGCAGAAGGACAGCATGTCGGACTGATTGCGAAGAACGGAACGGGCAAGTCTACCCTACTTTCCATCCTCACAGGAAAGGAGGGTTACGAGTCGGGATCCATTATTTATCGCAACGATTTGCGTGTAAGTTGCCTGGAACAAAGTCCGAAATTCAACCCCGAAGAGTCGGTACTCGATGCTTGTTTCAATCATAAGGGCGACCCAGACAAGGTATTAAAGGCCAAACAAATACTTACAACGCTTAAGATAACCGACCTAAACCAGCCTATGGGGCAGCTTAGTGGCGGACAACAGAAGCGCGTAGCACTTGCAAATGTGCTGATACTTGAACCCGATTTGCTCATTCTTGACGAACCAACCAACCACCTTGACCTTGAAATGATAGAGTGGTTAGAAGGTTTTTTGGCGAGAGGGAACAAGACTCTCCTCATGGTTACACACGACCGATACTTCCTTGACAACGTGTGTAACATTATTCTTGAACTTGACGACCGCACGATTTACACCTATCGGGGCAACTATTCCTTCTATTTAGAGAAGAGACAGGAACGCATTGCCAATACAAAGGCAGAGATAGCGCGTGCAAATAACCTCTACAGAACGGAGTTAGAGTGGATGAGAAGGCAGCCACAAGCGCGCGGACACAAGGCGCGCTATCGGGAAGAAGCCTTCTACGAACTCCAAGCAAAAGCTCTTCAACGCATCGAAGAAAGGCAAATCAGACTGAAAGCGTCCAACGTTTACATCGGAAGCAAGATATTTGAGTGCCAGTATGTATCGAAGGCGTTCGACGAAAAAGTCATTCTGAAAGACTTCTACTATAACTTTGCCCGTTTCGAAAAGATGGGAATAGTCGGTAATAACGGCACGGGGAAGTCTACTTTCATTAAGATGCTGCTCGGATTGGTAAAGCCTGACGATGGAAAATTCGATATCGGAGAGACCGTTAGGTTCGGTTATTTCTCGCAAGATGGACTAAAGTTCAGAGACGACCAAAAGGTTATCGACATCATAACCGATATTGCCGACTACATAGACCTTGGTGGTGGCCGCCACATGACGGCATCGCAGTTCCTCAATTACTTCCTTTTTACACCCGAAATGCAGCACAATTACGTGGCAAAACTATCGGGTGGAGAGAAGCGTAAGCTCTATTTGTGCACAGTTTTGATGCGCAATCCGAACTTCTTAATACTCGATGAGCCTACCAACGACCTTGATATACAAACGCTTCAGATACTTGAAGAATATCTGCAAGACTTCCCTGGCTGTGTCATCGTGGTATCGCACGACCGCTATTTCATGGATAAGGTGGTAGATCATCTGCTCGTTTTCCAAGGCGAAGGACAAGTAAAAGACTTCCCAGGCAACTATACGCAGTTCCGAGACTACCAAGCTTTGAAGAGCAAAGAGTTGGTAGAGGATAACAAAACTAAGGAAAAGAAAACTACAACACAGCGCGATTACCACAACGAAACACGCAAACGCATGAGCTATAAGGAGAAACGAGAATACGAAATGCTCACTGCGGATATAGAAAAGCTTACCAACGAGATTGCAACAATGGAAGAACAACTCTGTTCGGGTACGCTCGAGATAGACCAACTAACCGAAATCAGCAAACAATTGCCGAAGAAGAAAGACGAGTTGGACGAAAAAGAACTACGTTGGCTTGAACTTTCCGAATTGGAATAACGTTGCCCTTGCAAACTCTACAACGAGGTTTTTGCTATCCTTACACCTTATTATATATAGGGCTTCAAGCACAAAAACCTTTCCCCAACACAGTTAGGGGCGTGTTTCATCACGCTCCTAACACCAAGAAAGCAGCAGGTTCATCTATAAAATCTAGGAAAACTAGATTCCCTAGGAACTCTATCACAAAACCTAAAAATCGCCTCGATTTTGTAAAAATAATTCCAAAGAAAAACACTAATTTCGATTTTGCATTGCGAAAGCGGCTCTTTTGCAATGCAAAACATACGCTTTTACCGTGCAAAACAGCCGCTTTTGGAACGCAAAACAATAGGTTTTGCAAAGTATTGGCATACAGCCTGTTACGCAACAGTTGCACTTGCGAAATATATTTACACTTCTATCGCCTTATCCAACCCAACTATCCGAACAGCAAACGCAAGGCTTCTTCCACTTTTGCAACAGGGTGTGTGGTTATCTTATAGCGCCCCTTAAGTCCTTGTGCATTGTTTTTAGGAATGATAATATGACTGAAACCCAACTTCTCTGCCTCTGCAATGCGTTGCTCTATACGGCTAACGGGACGCACTTCGCCGCTTAATCCCACTTCGCCCGCCATACACCACCCTGCCTCGATGGGGGTATCGACGTTCGACGACAACACTGCTGCAATCACACTCAAGTCCATTGCCATGTCAGTAATACGCAATCCGCCTGCAATATTAAGGAAAACGTCCTTTTGCATAAGCTTAAATCCAACACGTTTCTCCAACACTGCAAGCAGCATATTGAGCCTTCGCTGGTCGAAACCGGTTGCGGAGCGTTGCGGAGTGCCGTATGCAGCCGACGAAACAAGGGCTTGTGTCTCCACAAGGAAGGGCCGTACGCCTTCAATAGCACTTGAAATAGCCACCCCCGATAGGTCTTCGGGTGTGTCAGTGAGCAACAACTCCGACGGATTGCTAACCGGTCGCAGTCCGTTTTGGCCCATTTCGTATATCCCCAGTTCCGATGTTGAACCGAAACGGTTCTTGATACTACGCAAAATACGGTACATATAATGCTGGTCTCCTTCGAATTGGAGCACCGTATCGACTATATGTTCAAGCACTTTCGGCCCCGCTATGGAGCCTTCCTTATTGATATGACCGATAAGAATAACGGGAATGTCGCTCGATTTAGCCAATTGTAGCAGGGCGGCAGCACTCTCTCGTATTTGAGTAATGCTTCCGGCACTACTTGAAACAGTCTCTGTGGCGACTGTTTGAATAGAATCTATAACTAATAATTCGGGGTTTACTTCCTTAATACAACTAAAAATCTTTTCTATGGAAGTCTCTGAAAGAATGACAATGTTATCTGGAATAGACTCAGAAATGCGCAAAGCACGCATCTTTATCTGCTGTGGACTTTCCTCTCCGCTAACATATAGCACCTTGCGATCGGTGTTTAACAAAGTTTGAAGCGTTAGCGTACTCTTACCAATGCCTGGTTCTCCACCTATTAACACCATACTTCCAACAACAAGACCGCCACCAAGAACACGATTAAGTTCGTTGTCTTTCATGTCAATACGTATCTCTTCTGCCGAAGAAACATCGCTAAGTGCCTGTGGAACATTGCTTTTCGGTGCGCCAAAGGTATGCGCTACAAGTGTTTTTGCAGTACTAAGCCCCGTCTCTGGAGCTATGCGCACTTGCTTAAACGTATTCCATTGTCCGCAGCTCGGACACTTTCCAATCCACTTTGCACTCTCATGTCCGCAGTAATCACAAACGAATGCTATTTTATCTTTTGCCATATTTACGCACAAAAGTATGGTTTTTTTTCGTAATTACAAAATTATTGTTTACTTTTGCAACATTATGACAATGGGTAGAATAAAGTATTTACTAATCCTTGCAGCCTTCGCAATAGTGGGTTGCCAGGTATCCGACCAAGAGGAATCGCTTATTGAGAAGCGTAAGAACAAGGTTGAAGAGGTGGCATACCAACGCGCTTTCAAGGTTGGTGTGATGCCTACAATGGATTGTTTGCCTGTTTTCTTACTGAAAGACAGCGCATTATACAATGCCGATGATATCGATATTAGGTTGTTAGAATATACTTCTCAGCAAGATTGCGATACTGCAATGGAACGTAATCGTGTGCAAGCTGCAGTTACAGACCTTATCCAAGCAGAGTACTTAAAGCAGTCAAAGAACACTATTCTCGATTATATGACCGAGACAAACACTTCATGGCAGCTCATGGTAACACCGCTTTCAGGTATCAAAAGCATTGAAGACTTAGGCGATAAGATTATCGGAATGTCCTTCAACTCTATTACTCAGTATCTCACAAAGCAGGTTTTTGAAGTTCATACCTTAACCAATAGGTCTTACGGAGCACAGATAAACGATATCTTTATCCGCATGAAGATGTTCCAAAATAGCCAGATTGACGCTATTTGGACATGCGAGCCACAGACCACAGAGGCTAAAGTTACAGGTAGCAAGGTATTGTATAATTCAACAGAAAGCGACTTCTTGCCTGGTGTTTTCGTCTATGTGAACAACCCAGACGTTGCCAAACAGAAGGCATTCGAGGCTGCTTACAATAAGGCGGTGGACATATTGAACAGTCATCCAATCCAATATTTCGCGCCATTGATTAAGAAATACATGCAAGTAGACGATAAAGTGGTTAATGCTTTGCCTAAGATGGTTTTCAAACAGGTAACCTTTCCACGCCAAAGCGATATCCTTAAAGCTCGCAAAGCAACAACGGAACAAGTTGCAAAGGTAGTCTACTCGTTGTAATTTCCCATGATTTCTACCCGTAGTCATATATAATTAGGTTGGCGTCCATACATAAATGGAACTGCTACCACATATAAACTGGCCTGCAAGTATAGATGTACTGAAGGGCTAATAGGTTTTCACTACCATGTAACAACATTTCATTCGGTCGGCAATTCTACCTAAGTAAGAATAAGGTATCACTGCAGAAACAGAAGAAAACTTTTCCCATAGGAATAGAATAAAGACAATAAAGCAGAACAAAAAGAGGATAAGGCATTGAACACAGAAACGAACATAAACACTGCTTTCGAGCTTATTCGCAACAAACAGTTGTACAAAGCCATTAAGGCATTGCAACTAATATATAACGGAAAGCCGTCGTTGGTAGACTATAACGAGTATATGGCCATTACGAACGACTATAGTTTAATGTGCGACTTCATGCTGCGAGGAATCAAAGACCCAGCCCGTGAACAGCTCTACAATTCGCTTTTGGAACGTCTTTACAAGGTTACTGCCAATTTACAACTAAGCTGGAACTGTAAAAACAAGTCTACATTTGTAGACGCTTTCCGCACTGCCGACCACCTAAACCTAAGCCACAGCTTTATTCACTCCGTATTAGAGAGCTTCGTTTCAGACGTTGCCATGCTCTCATTGGCACCTGAAACGGAACAAAGAAATAAGGAATCGGAACTCTATGAGCGTCATCAGACTTTCATGGAACGCTTGTTCTGTGCCCTATTGGTATCGAGTCAGTGGTCAATAGACGATGCCAACTTCTACATTGACCTACTTTCTACCCCCACAATCGATGCATCTGACCAGATGATTATCGTTAGCGCAATCACTCTTTCTACCATGACAATCTACGATGCAAAGAAGTTTTACACGCTCGTAGAGGTATATCGACGTGCGCAAGAGGAAAGAGTACGACAGCGTGCATTGGTTGGTAGCGTGCTATCGCTTACCGATAACCCACTGTTTGTAGCGGAACAGGCGAAGTATATGAACGCTATGATAACTACAGAGGACGCCAAACGCGAACTATTGAACTTGCAAAAGCAGATGTTTAACTGTATGAATGCTGACCGCGACAATGCTAAGATACAGCGAGATATCATGCCTAACATCGTTAAAAACTCTGATTTGCATTTCGATCGTTTCGGTATTTCAGAGAAAGAGAGCGACCCTTTGGAAAGCATACTGCACCCAGACGCTGACGAACAGAAGATGGAGCAGATGGAAGAGAGTATCCAAAAGATGATGAAAATGCAGGAACAAGGGTCCGATATCTATTTTGGAGGCTTCAGTAAGATGAAGCGTTTCCCTTTCTTCGACCATATTTCAAACTGGTTTACACCTTTTACTGCGAAACATCCAGGACTAAAAGAGGTGGTGGACAGATTAGGAAATAGTCAGCTTCTCGATAATTTGGCAGGGCAAAATCCATTCTGCGAGTCAGACAAATATTCGCTTGCGCTGACCATGTCGCAGATTATCAACCAGCTACCAGCCAACATTTTGGAGATGCTTAAGTCGGGAGAAAGCATCGGCTTGCCTATTCCTGAACCTGTAGACCAATCGCCTGACTTTACCCGACGCATGTATATACAAGACTTGTATCGGTTTTTTGAGGTAAAGTTGGCATTCAATAAGGATATTGAAAATCCGTTTAAGGCTGGCGATGGCTACTATAAAGCTTTCTTCATGCTACACGATTTGTTTGTGAAAGACTTCTATATCGACGCTAAACTATCGCTTTCGATGTTCCTATACAAGCATAAACGCGAAACAGAAGTAGACAAACTCATTGAACTTTATCATAGCGAATCGGCTACATACCAAGCATTTTGCGGTTTAAAAGCCGACCGAGAAGGCGCTCAAGGCGTGGCTTTAGAACACTTCTTATCGGCCATTGGCAAAGAACCAGAGAACGTTTGGGTTCTGAAAACAGCAGGTTCGTTCGCTTTACGACGCAAAGGCTATGCGCTAGGCTTGCATTGTTACAGCAAGTTATGCGAACTTATGCCGAACGTTAAGGCCTATGCCATCAACTATTGCCTATGCTTAGCTGCTGATGGAGATACGAAAACGGCTGTGAACAAAGCCTACGAACTCGAACTAAACAACGAGAACGACAACCAAGTGAAACGCCTTTTGGCATGGACTCTTATCTGTAATGGCAATGGTGATAAGGCTTTGAACATATATAATACATTGGTTGAAACCGACCAACAGCCCGACGATGCTCTCAATATGGCTTATGCACATTGGGTAAACGGCAATCCTGGTGAAGCAAAAGCCTACTTCTTGCAATGGATTATCAACCACCCTGGCGATAAACTTGAGCAGGAATTCGAGAACGATAGCTATATGTTCGAACACAACGGCATTACCAACATCGACAAAGCCTTGATGGTAAGCGCCATCAACATGTAGGTTTTATCGCACAAGCGGCAAGTTCTTAAATAACGATAGCTATCCCTTATACACATTATTATATATAAGGGAGAAAGTAAAAACAAAAATAACGATTTGAATTATAGGCGAAAACACATTGCTTTTCGCCCACCTAAGAAATCTCCAAAAAAGGCTTTTATTTTGTAAAGAAAGCACATGTAAATTTCCAAAGAATTGGTTTTGCGCTGTAAAAGCGCCTATATTGCAACGCAAAAGTGCCTGTTTTACCGTGCAAGAGAGCCTGTTTTACAACGCAAAACAAGGGGTATTGCAACACGTTGATATAAAGATAGTTATACAACAATAACCCTTTCGAAAAATCTTAACAACATGATAAGCATTTATTAGTCTAAGAAGCAGATGGTTTTCATCGTAATTCAATCATACCAAAGTAAAACAAAGGCAATTTCACAGAGCCATTTTCAGATAAAAAAAATAGCTGCCCATAAAGGCAGCTATTACAATTTTTCATTGAAAAATTCTTTAAATTACTCTCTCCTATAATCACTTACAAGAGAGAATACTTCTACTTATGAGATCAAAATATTAATGTTTTATTTCTTCATACCAGTGTATGCCTTGTTCATTCCCTTCACTACATCTGAGGTAATGTTGCATGCTTCGTCAGCGTAAAGAATATTATCGCCGCTCTTAGCAAGTATCATGACATACTTCTTATCCTTGTTAAAGCTCTTCAAATAGTTGTGAACACTGTCTGAAAGCGCCTTGTTATAGTTGCTAACTTCCTTTTGATACTCAGCTCCTAAGCGTTGTTGTAGCGACTCAGCATCGGCTGCTTGCTTCTGAATACCAGCCTGAATCTGCTGCGCTTGTTCCTGTGTGTACTTGTTAGCTTGAACGTTTCGTTGGAAGTTTGCGGCTGCTTGCTGCAATGCTTGTTGCTTTCCAGCAAGTGTCTTTTGTATGTTCTTTTCCTTTGCTTCAAGTATTTTTGTTACTTCTTTCCAGTATGTATACTGGTTCATAATAGAATCAATCTCTACGTATGCAATATTCTCTTGTGAGCTTGAAGTAGCTGTTGCAGCTGCTGGTTTCTTTGTTTCCTTTGTGTCGTTAGCCTGTGGTTGGTTGTTACATGACGTAATACCGAATGCCAATGCAGCCACTGCTATAGCGCTTAATGTCTTTTTCATCTTCTCTATTTGTTATTTATTAATATTCTATACTTAGTATGCTTTGTTGGAAGCACGTGCCTCTTTGTCTTGGTCAATAACGCAATGAATACCCTTTTTGCGCATATACTCACTGTCATGAATATGCTGTGATTGAAAACTTGCGCCCTTTTTCAAGAGCACTCTTATTGAAAGTAATACCATTGCAATAGCAATTATTAACACACTCAGCAGTAAAGTCTCAGCCATTTTACTTATCTTTGCATCTAATATTTTTGGCAAAGGTAACACAAATCAAGAATATAACAAAACAAATACTATTAAAAATGACAAACATGGAACTAAAACCAGCTCGCGTATTCGAGCATTTCGCGAGAATCAACCAAATCCCTCGTCCATCAAAACACGAGGAAAAGATGATAGAATATCTTGTTGAGTTCGGCAAAAGCCGTAATTTGGACACCAAAGTAGACAAGACTGGCAACGTACTTATTACGAAACCAGCAACCAAGGGCATGGAAAACGCACCTACAATAATATTGCAAAGCCACATCGACATGGTGTGCGACAAACTTGTAGACGTAGATTTCGACTTCCATAATGACGCTATTCAGACTTATGTTGATGGCGAATGGCTAAAGGCTAAAGGCACTACTCTCGGCGCAGACGATGGTATTGGTGTTGCATACGAACTTGCAGTACTCGATTCAGACGATATTGAGCACGGCAAAATCGAATGTCTTTTCACTGTAGATGAGGAAACAGGACTAACTGGTGCCTTCGGTTTGGAACCTGGTTGGCTTACTGGCGACTACCTCATTAACCTCGATTCAGAAGACGAAGGTCAGATTTTCGTAAGCTGTGCAGGTGGTATTGCCACCGATAGCGTGTTCAAATTCAAGCGCGAAGACGCTCCTGCAGGCTACTTCTTCATGGAGGCTAGCATTAAAGGACTGATTGGAGGACACTCTGGCGACGATATAAATAAGAAGCGTGCGAACGCTATTAAGATTCTTGGACGCTTCCTTTATATGGAGCAAAGCAAGATGGATGTACGCCTTGTAGAATGGAATTCGGGCAAGTTAGACAATGCAATACCTCGCGATGGTAAGGTTGTCTTCGCAGTACCATCGGCAAAGAAGGAAGAAGTAATGGCCGACTGGAACGTCTTTACAAAGGGTGTTGAGGAAGAATACCACGTATCTGACCCTAACGCAGTATGGGGAATGGAGAGCACAGAGGCTCGTCCAGTAGTAGAAAAGGAAGTAGGCCGTCGCATTGTTATGGCTGTTCAAGCTGTAGATAATGGTCCTTTGACCAACTGTCAGGACGAAGCTATCGCCTATATGGTAGAGACTTCGAGCAACATTGCAGTTGTAAAGACTGAAGAAAGTGCCATTACTGTAATCGCATCTCAGCGTTCTAACGTGCCAAGTGCGCTCATTAACATGGCAAATACCATTAAAGCGTGCTTCGAAATGGCTGGTGCCGAAATCCATCAGCACGACGCTTACCCAGGCTGGAAGATGAATCCAAATTCTAAACTTGTGGAAGTTGCAGTTGAAGAATACAAGAAACTCTTCAACAAGGAACCACAGGTGCTCGGTATTCACGCTGGTTTGGAGTGCGGACTCATATCAGAAAAGTATCCAAACGTAGATATGATGAGCGTTGGTCCAACCCTCCGCTTCGTGCATACACCTGACGAACGTTTGCTTATCCCTACCGTTGAAATGGTTTGGGACCACTTACTCGCAGTACTAAAGAATATAAAATAAAAGGCACTCGCTTCTAAAAAAACACATTATATACGCCCGCTTGCTCTTTAACAGAACAAGCGGGCGCTTTCGATATAGGTTAAAAATAAAAATACTTATTCTTTATCAATTTTTTATATCTATATCTTTTTTTCAGTAAAAAGATTTGATTTAAATGGAATAAAAGGTGTAATTTTGCCGCGGTATTTAATAAATAAACTCATTAAAGAATTAAGAAAAGATGAAAAAGATTATTTTATTAGCAGCAATAACGCTTGCATCAGTAGGTGCTTATGCACAACATGCAGTTGGAACAGTTACATTACAACCAAAGGTAGGTTTAAATGTTGCAAACGTAACAGAGGAAAAAGATTCTAAGACACGCCTTGGATTGGCAGCTGGTTTAGAGGTTGAGTATCAGTTAAGCGATATCGTTTCTCTCTCAGCAGGTGCTATTTACTCTCAGCAAGGTTATAAGAAAGACTGGGTAATAGGTGGCGTTGACTACGAAAGAACAGCAAAGTTAGACTACATTAACGTGCCTATCCTTGCTAATGTATACGTTACTAAGGGCTTAGCAGTTAAGTTAGGTCTTCAACCAGGCTTCAATATATCTTCTAAATACAACCAAAAGGTAACCACAGCTGGCCGCGTTGTAGAAACAACAAGCGATATGAAAGCTCAGTCTGTAGACTTTTCTATACCAGTAGGTTTGTCATACGAGTTTGCAAACGTTCAACTCGACGCGCGTTATAACTGGGGTATTTCAAAGGTTTTGAAGAACAAAGAGGATAAGAACTCTGTATTCCAGATTACTCTCGGTTATAAGTTCGCTCTCTAATAGCACTTTATATGGCACACGTATAAACGTGAATGGGTTATTAATATATACATAAGGAGCAAACATCGCTTGTGATATTTGCTCCTTTTATTTGTTACTTTATGATGCTTGGAAATCATTTTAGTTTGTAAAGAAAAATACAAACGAAAAGCGATATAAATGGTTTTGCATTCTAAAAGGGCCTATATTGCAACGCAAAAGTGCCTGTTTTACCGAACAAAAGAGCCTATTTTGCGTTGTAAAACAATGGGTATTGCAACGTGCTAATAATCATACAATTACATGAGACCTACGCTTCTGTAATTTCTTTACACTTATTTTGCGTTATTAATGTCCTTAAAGGGAGAGATTTCCTCTCTTATATGATTGGTTTATATCACCAATAAAGATGAAAGAAAGAAGTATTAAGATATTGAATTATCAAGGTGAAGACGGTTTACCAAAGGCGAAAGATGTATTCTATTTATGCCTAAACTGCCGAAAGATTGTTGCTTCTATGCAGTCGGGTAAATGCCTATGTGGTAACATTTTGATTGATGCTGACGGGGGAAGAGGCGGTTTTAACGATGCATCGCAAGCACTGATTCTAAAGATAGAATAGACTTTCGTTTTACGAGGGCTGCACATTCGTTGGAGAATGTAGCTACAAACATATAATGAAAAAATAATGCGGGATTGTCCATCGTAGGACAATCCCGCAATTTTATATATAGTTTTATAGAACTATCTTAATACAATCCGAACCAGAAATGATAAGCATAGCTGAATCCAAGACCTGCTATGGTAGCCACAACAACGTGAATCATGCCTGGCGCCATGAAGGAATGGTTCAGCAAATACTTGCCGATGACGGTCGTTCCCGACCTATCGAAGTTCACTGTAGCGATGTCTGAAGGATAGTTTGGTATGAAGAAGTAGCCATAAACAGACGGCATTACACCGAGAAGTATCCAGCCTGGAATGCCCAAAGCATAAGCCAAAGGCAACATACTAACCACTACCGCACCCTGAGAGTTGATGAGTACCGATACAGCAAAGAAGGCAACGGCTATCGACCATGGGTATTCGTGAACGATATCGCCCAACAATGCCTGCATCTCAACCTGGTAATTGTCGAAGTAAGTGTTGCTCATCCACGCTATACCGTATATGGCTACCACTGCCACCATACCATTTTGCCAAACTGGTCCTGCAATGGCTTTCTTCGGTTTTGCCTTGCAGAATATAATCATAAGGGCACATGCGACAAGCATTATTATCTGAATAACGATGTTCATCGTTAGCGGTTTCGAGCCTTTAGCGGTTACACCATCTATCACAACGCCACTTTTAACAAGCTTTTTCACGTCGATATTCACGGCTTTTGGGTTCGCTGCCACCTTAAGAGTATCCGATTGGTGTTCTATAGTCATACCTTTTGCCAAGGCAGCATGCTCTTCTTCTGCAGTAAGAAGC
This sequence comes from Prevotella aurantiaca, assembly GCF_015262605.1. Classification (NCBI taxonomy): domain Bacteria; kingdom Pseudomonadati; phylum Bacteroidota; class Bacteroidia; order Bacteroidales; family Prevotellaceae; genus Prevotella; species Prevotella aurantiaca. The sequence goes on from NZ_JABZSJ010000002.1 coordinate 35,739, forward strand.
ATGGTCTTCTTTCCGTTTTCAATCACAAACGAGCGTACACATACCGTATCTCGTGTAGTAGGAATTACGCTTAACGACGTTGCATGGTTCGTAGCTTTCACGTTACTGTACTCTGGTAACACGTTCACTCCAAACATACTGGTGAGCGAAATAGCCACGATAACAACCAAAGCACCAAGGAATATGTAAACGGCACGCTTGCTTTCTTTTGATATTTCCTTATCAAGTGTAGTCGCAGTAGAGCCATATATGTATGCACGTTGCTCTGGATCGTTCAGCTTTGCTTGGAATTCTGGGTCCTTATCAAGGTCTAATCCACGATTCCAGCTATAGCCTATCGCTGCCAAAATACCGATAACGCAGGCTGGAATACATACCATGATAATCTGAATGTTAGACACTTGGAATCCATTGTCGGCCGAAATAGCTGAAAAGGCTACCACCGCTGCAGCGATAGGAGAGCATGTTATACCGATTTGAGAGGCGATACTGGCGATGCCGCAAGGACGTTCAGGACGTATTCCCTTCTTTAATGCAATGTCACAGATAATGGGCATGAGCGTGTAAACCACGTGTCCGGTGCCTACAAGTACTGTTAAAATAAAGGTAGTGAAGGGTGCAAGAATTGTAATACGGTCGGGGTGCTTTCGCAAAAGCTTCTCTGCTATCTGTATCATCCAGTCCATTCCGCCTGAAGCTTGCAGGATACCAGCACACGTAACAGCGGCTATGATGATGTAAATAACGTCGGTAGGTGGTTCACCAGGCTTTAATTGAAAACCAAAAACAAGGACGGCTAAGCCGATTCCAGAGATTGCGCCAAGCGCTAACGAGCCATATCGCGCACCCACCCAAAGGGCAATGAGTACCACAAGTAGCTCTACAATCATTAAAAATGTCATAATGCGTTTTGTTATTGTGTTATAAATATATTTTCAAAACCCGGTCCTACGAACACCTATGCGATGCATGTATCTTTCGAAACACATGGAAACTTATCGCCATAAGGCTTACTTAAAGTAGTCTTTTTAACGAAAAAGCAATGCAAAAGTACAGATTTTCTCGTTCATTAGAGACATTTTGAACGATTATTTGTGGGGAAAATATAAAAAAAAAGAAGCTGTGCTGCACTTCATAAGTATTGGAACCCCGAAGTTTTTTTAGTTTACCGCACAGCATTCTTTGTTTATGTTGTACAGTGTAATCGGTTCCAATGTATAGCTTTTTTAGCTTTGGTCTACAACGTTCCCGATTGTAAAACACTGCGTTGTTACTATTTAGTATTTAGAATGTGCCTTGTTCTTTACTGTGTTGGCACAAAAAAAGCTCCTTATAAGCAATACTTCTATATTGCTTATCAGCTTTTATTACAGTCTGTGTAGATTTGCCTGTCGGTTGCTTCGTAGACCTTTCTGCGGCCAATCAGAAGCTTTATGGTTAATCTCGCTTGTGAGCTAAGCGGGTGCAAAGATAGCAATAAAGTTTGAATAGAAAAGGAAAAACACAATAAATATTCGTGGAAAGTGCTATTTTTTTATATCTAACAAATTCTATTTACAGCGCCATTATGATGGCATTATTAAAGTTTTACAAAACATTTGTAAAGAAAAGGTGGGATTATAGTAGCCTTTGTACAAAAATATTTAAAAACAATAGAACCTTAAGGGCATATATTTGCAATTATGAGATAAAAACTTTACATTTGCAATGACTTAACATCTGTATTACAAAAGAAAGGAGTTTATATGAAAAGTTTAAATCATTCAGAATTGTATAAGGACTACAATCTGAACAAAGACGAACGCAAAAACAATGCAGAAGCAAACGATTTCATTCGTAACGATAAGGGAACAACAGGCAATAAGTCTGTAGGAGGCGAAATATGGTACACATAATAAAAGCCTAATCACATTATATTTCCTATTTAAAAACTATAAAAGCGCAACCTCTTTTTGCTGGTTGCGCTTTTCTTTTTGTATTCAGTTGTTATGTTGTTTCCTTCTTATTCGCCGACTGCCTTGCCTTTATAACTGAGGCTAAATATGTGTTCTACACCGTCACCATACATGGTTTCTTGACTGGTTGTTATCTTTGCGTTGTCGATTTTAATCTCAAACTCTTTGGTTTCCATATCAATTTTGAGTTTCATCTTGCCACTATCAAACTTGAATTGAGGATTTGTTGCTTCCTTACCGCAGCACACAGACAACTCATCTTTCATTACAAAGATTGACCAACTGGTATCTGTTTCACTCTGTACGCCAAGGTTTATCTCTTTATTATTGTGTGCTTCAGGAATAAAATGTACTATTAACCCAGTAGCATTTGCACCATCTTCTAGTTCAAAAGCTAACCAATACATGTTGTCTTTCACGTTTGTCAGCGACACTTCCTTTACCTTTACCTCTGTACCATCGAAGGTTGCAGTGTTCGTAAACTGCTCTTTTTTCTCGTTTTCTTTGGTTTCTTCGGTCTTGTTTGTTGGGGTTTCATCGTCTTTTGAGCACGCTGCGAAACCTACACATATCATACCTACCACCGCGAAAGCAAGCATCTTACTTGCCATTCTCACCAAAAAGCTGTTTTGTTTCATTAGTTTTTATGTGCTTCCCTACAACCTCTTGCTTTTTTGAGGGACGCCTTCGGGAAGTCTAGGGCGTTTGGGTTATAAAAATGTTAACTATGTCTGTGTCGTCAAGTGTTTAGTTTTTAAGGAAAGATTGCTCAACAATCGCACTTCTACACCTTATTAAATATAGGGTTGTCGTTGCGTTTTTTAAAGTTGTTAGCATATCCAACTACTTCGGTTTTTACTTACCTTCTGTTGCAAATATACCATATCCCCTCCATATTTTCAAGTGTTTTTCAATGTTTTTTCTATTCTCCCGCTTTCTATTATCACGCCTATGGCAGTATAACAAAGGTTAAAAAAGGGTGTAAAAGCACCAATATCTGTAAAATGATTTGTAGTTTTGTACTATCAAGGTAACAACTTTTAGATATTTATGATTATAACTATTGCACGCCAAAGCGGCTGTGGTGCATTGCACATCGGCGAAAAACTATCTGCTATTTATGGTATTCCGTTCTACACACGAAAGGGTTTGCTGGAGATGGCAAAGGAGAAAGGAGTATTAGAAGAGATGGACGACTTCTTCGAAGAGCGCCCTGTTGACGAGCTAATCTTTGCCATTGCGCAGTTCGATGAGGAACCAGAGATGGTTAATTGTAAGGCTTTTAAGATTCTTTCCGAACTCATTGGCACTCAGGATTGCATCATCATAGGTCGTTGTGGCAACTATATTTTCAGAGAACGCAAGGACCTTGTTTCTGTATTTCTCAAAGGAAGCCTCGAAGATCGTATAACAGCGATGGCGAAAGAGCACAACGTTAGTCGCGCAGAAGCAGAAGAAATAGTAAACGAATTAGACGAAAATCGTGTACGCTTCCATAAGTATTACACTGGCAAAAAGTGGGGAGATGCAAGCGATTACGACCTTTGTTTCGATAGTATTAGGCTCGGAACGGATCGTTCCGTAGACTTTATTGAGCAATATATACGTGAAATCGACTTAAAGTTACCGCACCAAAATGAAACTCATTAAACAGTTTATATACATCATTGCCTTTACCTTTATTGGCGAATTGCTCCATTTTCTTATACCATTGCCCATTCCTGCCAGCATTTACGGAATTGTTCTGCTCTTCATTGCACTGATGAAGAAGTGGGTAAAGGTATCCGATATTCGCGAAACAAGTACTTTCTTGATTGCCATTATGCCCGTAATGTTCATTCCAGCAGCCGTTGGTCTCATCGATTCTTGGCAGGATGTACAATCCAACTTCCTCAAGTTTGCCATCGTAACCGTAGTGAGTACTTTTGTCGTAATGGGTGTTGCTGGCTACATAACGCAGCTTACTATACGCAAAAGCAAGAAGATAAAGAACACAACAAATTAACTTTAATGGTAGGCGAAAGCCGATTTGCCAAACCTAAATAGGATATGTTACAAAATTCTGTCTACTTCGGTGTACTTATAAGTCTTGGTTCTTACGTCATCGGAATGTATCTCAAACGAAAAACTGGTTGGAGTTTCATGAATCCACTCCTTATTTCTATCATATTGGTTATAGCTTGTTTGCTCATCACAGGCGTGAGTTACGAAGAGTATAATGCCGAAGCCAACTGGTTAAGCTACCTGCTTACACCTGCTACTATCTGCCTTGCTGTGCCTCTGTATCAGCAAGTTGAATTGCTGAAAAAGAACTATAAAGCCATTATTTCGGGTATTGCCGCAGGCGTTTTGTCGAGCTTACTCACAGTCTTAGTGCTTGCTTTGCTCTTCAATTTCGACCATGCTACGTATGCAACCTTCCTTCCTAAATCTATCACAACAGCCATTGGTATGGGCGTTTCCGAAGAGTTAGGCGGCTTCGTATCGGTTACAGTAGTTGTCATTATCATCTCTGGCGTATTGGGAAACATCTTTGCCGAAAAGTTTTTATCGCTGCTAAAGATAGATGAACCCATTGCAAAAGGTATCGCAATTGGTAGTGCTTCGCACGCCATTGGTACAGCTAAAGCGATGGAAATGGGTACTATCGAAGGCGCAACAAGTGGCTTGTCTATCGTGGTGAGTGGTATTCTAACCGTAATCGGCGCATCGCTGTTCGCTATGTTCATTTAGAATTGCAGTTCAAAAGTAGTTTTCTTCTACAAGCAAAATAACAGGATTGCACCCCACTCTACCCACCGTAACATGACATGATAATGGGAACTGAAGGGGCATAAAATTAACATTAGAAGATAAGATAAAAACAATGGCGTAACTATCTTATTACCAGCACGTTGCAAAAGCGGTTGTTTTGCATTGCAAAAGAGCCTGTTTTACACGATAAAAGTGCCTGTTTTGCGTTGCAAAACAGGCACTTTTAGAAAACGATAGTGTGTACATTGCATTTCGCTCATCTACGTATTAACAAATCAAAGCATTTTTAACACTTTCATTCTGGCGTAACATTGTCATGTATAACAACAAAAGACTCCAAACGATAGTGCATCGTTTGGAGTCTTTCTGTATTTTCAATGCCCTACAATCGTTACGATATAGGGTGTTTACATTCCTTGAATTATTCTACAACAACCTTTACCCAGCTGTTCGTATCTTCACTCGTAGCATGTGGATCATTACCGCTTTCCACGAAAGGTTTAACGGCTTCGAGTCTTGTTTTCTGCGCAGCTGTCATCTTAACTACTATGTTTGCCAAGAAGCCATTGGGCTGTTGACTTCCTGCATAGAGTATATTCAAGTTTTGGAACTTACGAATATCCAATTCTGTAAGCTTACAATGAGCAACTTTAAGCTCCGTTAATTTGGTATGGTTTCCTAACTTCAGTTCTCTAAGATTACTTGCAAGAGAAGTGCGAAGCTTTATTAATTCTACACAATTGGTTACATCTAACGTTGTCAAACCCTTTACACCATATACATCTATCTCTGTTAAACCAGTGTTGTTTGATACGTCTAACGATGTAAGCTTCGTATTTGACAATTGCAAATTCTTCAAGTTTGCACCTGCTGCAGATAGCCCTTTAAGCTCCTTTACCTCTGAGCTTGCAAGGTTAATGTTCTGCAATTTCGGCATATTAGTAAAGTCGCAGCTCTCTATTTTAGAGTATGCAGCCCAGAAACGTTCTAATTCTGACTTATCTTCCAAGCTTATTATGTTTGTCAAACTACTGTCGTAAAGTGCATTAATTACCTTTAATTTTTGAGAGTTAGTAATGTTTATTGTCCTCAAAGCTTTGTTTGAATATACATTTAAGTTCAACAATGAAGGCATATTACTTGCATCTATCTCTTCAATAGCATCACTTCCATAAATTGAAAGCTCAATTAATCCTTTGTTATTACCAGTTGCTATCGTTTTAAAACCTTTTATATTGATTATATATGCAGCCCTTAATTTATCCAAACCAGTTATGTCTACCTTTGTAACCTGTGGACTTCCTTCTAACAAAATCATATTTGTTAGCTGTGGATACTTGCTAAAATTAAGTTCTCCAGCGAGGTTTTTATTGCCTCTGAGAAATATACCTGATACATTACGATAATACTGCAATTCATTCAACGAGGTAAGATTATCTTTATCCTTAACCTCAAGTACACCCTTATAAGATAGAATCTTTTCAAGATTATCGCCACGATAGATGTCTAAAGTACCATCAGCTTCAAGCTCAATACCTGGAACTTTCTCTGCATAAGCCTCTATTAAGCCCTTATTTCTTAGTATTTCGCTCTTTGCTTTTGCAGCATTTAGTGTAAGCTTACCCAATGAATAGGTTTGCGCACGCTTTATTTCGATAGCGTTAGATACCTTCACTTGAATTGCTTTTCCATCTTCTAAGATGAACGCAAGCGTAAGTCCTGAAGCAAGTTTACCAGCTGGAAGCACCACGAAATAGTCGGTATTCTCTGCCAAAGTACCAGAAGCAGGCGCATAAGTAAGCACGCATGTATTCTTATTAGGCACAAATTGTATTGGCGCAGAGCTTATACTACCATTGTTATTAAACTTTATTTGCGATGTAGCATCACCTGCTAACGGCTCCTGACCCCTTGCAAGAATCTTCACTTGAGCCACGTTGGCAGCGCCTTCGATGCTGAATCGCAGCAAACCACCAAGGTTATAAGCTGTGAAAGGCTTTGTTCTATCTGGTATAACACCCACCGAAAGATTGGCATTAGGGTCGAATGTATTTGCAATAGCAGTCTGTGTCTTTGGGAAAACATAGGTGTAATTCGCCCAATTGTTATTCTTATACTCAATCTTTGTGGTTGTTTGATAAGGATACATCATGAAGTATGCAGTGTTTTTCTCTGCTGCTTGACCCCAAAACTTAACATTTGAGCCCGTCGTTGGCGTAGAAAAAGGTTGCGTTACATTGCCTGCTGCACCCTGATAGCCTATGCTTATCTTATCGTTAGCGTTCCAAGTAACACTGCTTTTATCTGGATTCAACGCAGTTCTTGTACCTGTTGCCTTTGCAGAATCGGCTGTATCATTATCATAATTAGGCGCATCGCCTGTTTGAAATGACATGGAAACCAAATTGTCTTCGGTATTTTCGTTCACCATTTCGTCGTCGTTAGCACACGATACTGCTGCAAATAACGTGATACCACACAATAAATATGTTGCAATTCTTTTCATTGTAGAAATCGTTTTAAACTGTATTTGTTTTTGTTATCCTTGATACAATTGTATCGAATGCTTAGAATGGTGAGTCATCATTGGTTCCATCTTCAATCTTTAGGTTTGGATCTGTAACCTCAACGAAGCCTTCGTGAGAGTTGCCTGTTACACTAAGAGTTAAGAATCCTTGTTCAACCTCTATTGACATCACACTGATTTGTGGCGCATTATAATCTTTTTTCATAATTCATTTTACTTTTATTAAACTATTAAAAGTACTTTACTAAAGTGAATAGAAGCAAGTCGCGTTGATAAACGTTACCCATTTTAGCAAAGCCCAATGAGGGTTTCATGTGATAATTACAACTTAATGAAAAGCTCCTAAAACAATGAATAATCTACAATCTTTATCCTGATGTATCTTTACTCTATGTATAGTATAGTCTTGTCTCTGTAATTTTTTCAACTGCAAAGATAGGTATTTCATTCTGAAAAATATGAAAACAGTTTGCAAACGGATAGTAAAAAAAATGTTTATTAACTAAAATTAAAGCATAAAAAACACTTTTTTACTAAACATTATAAGTGTTTGACTTTTAACATTATGGGGCTAAAAAGAGGGAGAAATATGGTTTTAGAATGGCAAGTAGTAAGGTAAAGGAATATAACAAAAGTATAAATATTTTCTAATTTTGTGTTTTCCATTTGGTATTATCGCTACTCCGAGCAGATAGAACCCTTGCTATAATAAGGTGATTATTTCGCAATGGTTATTCCTTACTGTCTGTTTCTTAATACAAAACAGACTGTAAGATTGCACAATTCTTTCACAATGAAGTTACGATAGGTCGAAGAACCATTCAAGGAAAGTATTGAAATCGGGCCATTGGGGCTTTAATTTGCCTTGCTGAAAGTCCTCGTACACCTTCCCAAGAGTAAGTTCTAACACTTCGCCCGTATTCCTATTGTAGAAGAATCCGCCCTCTCCTTCAAAGCTATCGAGCGGTATGTACTCCTCTGGCAGCTTGAATATAGACCTCATAGACTCTATTTGCTCGTAGTAAATCGAGTTTATTGCAAACCAACATACGTTGTATAGCTCGGCACGTTTGCCCAAAAACGTTACCTGATTCGTATAAATGTGAAACTGAGCAAAGGGTGTTTGAAGGTCAATACCTAAGTCTGACATTACTTTTTGATAGGTTTCATCTTCCGTTCCATCGTAAAATTCCGATTCTATCAGGTAGTTTTTTATTTTCTCCGACAGCATAAATATGATTTTATATAAGTTTATTTTCTATTCTTCTTTCAGGCTATTAGCCTACAGCATACTGCATTATGGTTTCTTTCAACGCCACGACGTCAGTTTCGTCGAAGTTATTTTCCATTGCATCTATCAGCTTTATAATTTTCTTTTGCATTGCTATTTCGTGTAAAATGAGCAAGTCTGACGATTCATTTCCCTTTGAATCAAATGCCATAACATCAACAGTTTCGAGTATTTTAAGTCCGCAATAGTTCATAAAATCGCTATTCTGCTCTTTCGTAAAGCGCATACAATATGCCAATGCTATAGCTGCGTTCTGTGCAAATACAACCTCTTTGCTTCCGTCTTCATCGGTATCGGGTATCAGAGATTCGATAAATGCCTCTTCTTCTTTGCTAAATCTCATTCCAATATAGGGGAAATAGTCTATTATACAGCCTCGAAACAGCTCGTCAGTTATGGCACTTGCTGCAATAAAAGCAGGTTCTTCGTCTCTGCTTTCGAGAAACTTATAAAGGTTGTTCTCTATTCTTTTAACGCAACAAACACCAAACAAGAGTTGCTTATGTGGAGGCAATGCTGCAATCAGGTCTTTTATTTCGTCGTTCATTTCAAACTATTGGTTGTTCTGTTTCCCCCAATGGCGGAGTTTCAAATCTATTTTTCTGTGTTGCAAAAGTGTTTGAAGTCGCACATTTGAAAGATTCTGTTACAAAGATAATACTTTTTGCCGAACTATGCAAACGATAACAAATATAACACGCAACAGGCATAGGAATGGTTGTATTGTGTGCCTATCACCAGATTACTACCCTATACTCTATCCGTAAAAACAGCATTTTAGCAGTGTGTTTGCAGTAACTTTGCATACAAAGATCAGCCGTCTGACGCCATGCAGGACATGGTTTTGGGTGGTAATGGTGGCTGTATTTATCATCAATATATTAACCTTAAAATTATTATTCATTATGTCTGAAAAGGAAATTCCATTTGGCTACGCTTCGTGCTACGCCACTGACGCACAGTGTTCGAAGGCTGCTAACTGCTTAAGAAGGAGGGTGGCAGAACTTAAAAAGATGCAAAACGAAATGCCTAATACCGACTTCTGCATATCGCCTGCCTATGTAGAACGAGTTGAAAAGGGACAAACGTGCAGCGAATATCGGTCCATTGACTTGCAGAAATATGCACGCGGCATGAGTCGGTTGTTCGATAACGTTACAAAACGACTATACCCTGACGTGCGAGAAAGGGTAATAGAGGTGTTCAGTAGCAGGCGTTCTTTCTACTATGCGCTGCGCGGCGACGTTCCCATATCGCCTGAAGAGCAAGTCAAAATAGCTGCTGTATTCGACGAATACGGCTATTCGGCACCGCAGTTCGATAGTTTTGAGATGTTGCACAACTGGGATTAAGAAGAAAAGGAGCATGTTCTACGTGTTCCTTTTTTATTGTCCTACTCCATGAAAACACCTTTGCAAAGATAGTGCAACCAGCTTGCAGCATTGCTTCTGCTGCTGTGCAGCAACGTTGCCCACCACTCGGCAGTAAGGTTGCAAGGGCTTTGCAGCAAAGTAGGCAAAACGATGTTGCAGCCTCATCGAAAGCAGATGAAAGTTGAAAAAGACTGATATACGATGATAGTAATAAAGAAAATGCGTTGTTGTTGGTAGGCAATGAAATAGTCTTTGCCTACCAACAACAACGCATCAACCCTTTCGACACATTCTGTTGGCCCAAATATCGAAAGAAGAGGGGGCTGCAAACAGAGCGGTCAAAAGACTTTATCGCCGAGTTATTTCTTCTCTTTATAAACTACTTGTTCGTACATTGAGGTAGACTTTACAATGTTTTCCAAGCTTCCATCAGGGCGATAGTTAAACGTATGGTATATGGTTGCCGCTGCTTTTCCTTCCTCATCGTATTGCTTACGTTCTATTTTTTGCAGCTTATTGGTATCGTCATAGAAGTAATATTGCTCGCTGCCGCCATATCGACCCTTCGATAATGCTTTGTCAAGCAGTCCTCCTTCTTTCAGATAACAGTATGTAACGTTTTGCAATTTCTTCCTTTCGTTGTATTGTAACGACTTGAAAAAACCTGCTTCATAAAGGAGAAACTGATAATCAAACAGCCCTTCTATCTCGCAACCTTCCTTAACTTCTACTATCTGATTGGCTTCGTTAAAGCCGTAAAAATAGAGGTTGGTCTTGTTCTTAAGGCTGTCGAGATTCTTAACAGGCCTACCCTTTTTCATTCCAACCATCTGAAACTCATAGGGGAAGATATTGTATCCAAAACCTTTATAAGGTTCTGTGCGCACAACTTGTGCCTCTACGCTCTCTTTAAGCGCATTGAACATGTCTTCTGTATTATATTTATCGTACTCTTCTTTTAATTCGTCTTGACTCATGTTGAAGTTATTTTTAGTTTTAAACCTACTATTTTATAACTCTTGTTATAATTATGATTGGACTTAGTCGGGGTTATTCTGCTGGTTTGTTATGGATAAAGCGGCAGGTTAAAAGTGTACTTCTCGTCTTCACGAGGGTCGTTATATTCTGTAAATTCAGCCGTATTCTGGAAGTCGAACCCGTAGCCGTAAATAGTTTTATCGTCGTTAGTATGCTGCTTATGTCCCGAAATAGACACACGATATTTGCCTTTTTCGAGGGTAATTCTGAAGCCTTTGTTCAGTGTTTCACCATCTAAGGTCTGATAAGAGAGGCGGTCTGATGCAGCTTTCTTAAACTCGCTGACCTTAAAATTGGCGAAACTGCCAATAGAACCAATCCATATTTCGCCATCTTCAACGTCAAGATTGAAGCCATCGTAGGCGAAAACATTTTCCCAATTGCTTTGTGCTATTTCGTCAGAACCCACCATTATGTCGTAGTCTATACAGTCAATGGGCAGGATAGGTATCCAAATTCCTTCGCTTAACGACTCGAAATACAAATCAGGATTATTCTGAAAGACTTGCAAGATGTTCTTGCTTTTGACATTTTTGATTGAAAGAAAGCGCTTTAAAGAAGCGATACTAACAACATAGATGCCATAACCCGTGATGGATAAAGTTCTTCTTTCCATAGCTAAACTTTTATTTTTATATCGTATTACCTACGTGTTTCATCAGCTGAATATACACCTTTCGGAGACGATAAGCGCTCATACAGAATATTGTAACTTTCGCTTTAGTGCTTCATACCCATGCTGCCTTGCATTCAAAACGGAAATAATTGGCGATTATTGTGTCGTTTTCAGCGGAATAAAGCCCGCCATGCATGGTGTATATCTTACGTAATTGCTGCTGATTGGTGCGGAAAAAGCTGTTTGTTTTCTGCTTTTTTGCTGCGTGCAAAGATATTTTCAAAAGTACTGCAATGGGTGTGCAGCAAAGGTGCGACAGCATTTCAGCACTGCTGCCGCCCACGATGCAGAATGATTGCAGGGGTATTGCAGCAAAAACATAACGGCTTTTAGGCAACATAAGAAAAGCCTTACGACGATGTGCGCACAATGTTATTGCTGTCTGTTTGTACGTGTATTGTTTATTAAAAGTAAACCGCCTGCTACCTCAAAGTCTTTCTTTAAAAATAGCTCCGTACCACGATGACATTATTTATCAAGCTCTGCAAGACGGAGAGCTTCGGGCGTTAAGAAGTTCTTAATCTTATGATAAGGAACTACAAAAGTGGGCATTCCTATGACATAAGCACCGACTTCATAGAAGCCATAGGTAAAAACAACTCCTTCTGGAGTAAGATAAACACCATTATTGGGTAGCGGTATAATTCCATTTTCAACGAAAAGGAATCCCATTTGCTCCTTAACATAAGCTTCGCGTGACTCTTTATCATTCTCTTCAAAGCCATCCATATCTCTAAAATAGCTTTCTATGCCTTTTCTAAGTATGGTTTGTAGTTTCTTTTCGCTATGTGGTTTCAGCACATTTTTGAGTTTCTTGCCTGTCTTTTTATCAAAGTTTACACCATATTCGTAAACAATTCCATGCGCACCACCTAAGTAAGAACCATAAGTAGAAACGTATGTAACGTAGCGATTTGTTTCGTTATCCAGCAACACAAACATTGAAAGGTCAGGCTTCCACGCCACTTCTTCGTCTTTAGAGCCTTCTAAAATGCGACTCAAATTCTTAAAAGCAGCCTTTGCATAATACTTTATCATACCGTTACCATCGGCAAGTTGCTTGTAAGGTTTAACTAAAATGTCTTCATCTTCATATATAACCGTACTTTGATGCATTTCAGATGAGAGGTAAACACGCAATGAATCGATTAAAGGACGAGGTCCTGAAGTAGGGAAAGAATAAACAAATAGTAAGTCAGCTGTCTTTGTATGATATTCCTTTTTTATCGAATCAACAACGAGAGGAACTTCCTTTTCTGCTACAATAGGATCTGAAACTTTAGAAAGCGATGCCACAGAATCGCCCAATTTCTTTACCGATTTCGCTTGATTACCCTTACTACCAACATTTATTAAAACTAATATAAGAGCGGCAAAAATTAACAAATATCTTTTATTATTCATTCGTATAATGCTTGTTAAGAGAGCACAAAAATAGTCATTTCTCCCCTATTCTGCAAAATATTGCCTACTTTTGTTGCTGTAGGTTAGTAAAAGGAGCATGTTCTTTCGGTCTTATATCTAAATCTAATCGTACCAAAGGACATTCTATTAAAGTAGAAAGAAAAATGAAAATCAGTATTATAGGAACAGGCACGATAGCTAATGAAGTTATCAGAATGCTGAAAACAGAAGTTAAAGGGATAGAAATTACGAGTCTCTTCGCACATAGTAATAAGGAAAAAGCGCAGGCTATTGCAAAGTCAAATCGTATAGAACGCATCTATACAGACTATTCACAATTACTCAAAGACGATGATGCTGATTTCTTATATATCGCCTTAATCAATAGTGTTCACTATGATTTTGCACGCAAAGCATTGGAAGCTAAGAGGAATGTTATTATTGAAAAGCCATTTACAATGACTCTTCAAGAAACTGAAACATTGGCTTCTTTGGCACGGGAACATCAGCTTTACCTCTTCGAAGCTATTGCACCGCTTCATACTCCTAACTTTCGTCTTGTCAAAGAAAGCCTAAAACGCATCGAGCCGATACGTATTGTGCAATGTAATTTTTCGCAATTTTCGAGTAAATACGAACGTTATTTGCAAGGAGATATAGCTCCAGCATTTAGTCCTGAAATGGGAGGAGGCACGTTAAACGACTTAAATGTTTATAATATTAACATTATGGTTGGACTCTTCGGACGTCCTGTTTCAAAACAATATTTTGCAAATCGTGGACACAATGGCATTGATACATCTGGTGTAATGGTGCTTTCCTACCCTTCAATGACTGCAATTTGCACTGCCGCAAAGGATTCGAGCAGTCCTTCTTTCATTATTATACAAGGAGAAAAAGGTTGGATTCGCATACCAACAACAGCCAATGAATTCAGAAGTATAGAGATTATGAAGCAAGGAAAACTTACCAGCTATCAGCGCAATGCATACGAAAACCGACTTGCTCATGAATTTGTTGATTTTAAAAATATATGGGAACGAAAAGATTATAAGCAGATGGAAGAATGGCTTGAGACATCTATTGAGGTTATGAAAGTAATGACCTAATAACATGGTTTATATTAGCTTTGAATGGATAGATATAATGCTTGAATTATAAGACAATCGAAACTACCTCATCATATCTTAATATCTGCAACCACATAATATTTAAATTGCAACCTACAAAAAAATGTTTTATCTCTTGAAAAGATAAAACATTTTTTCTATGATACACCACGAGCGACTGCTTTCCAATTAGTTTTGTTCAGTATTGCCATCAGTTCTGTTCGCCTTTTCAATTGGTTTCGTTCAACTTTTCAGTAGGTTTCGTTCAGCTTCTCCATCTATTCTGTTCACCTCTTCCATCAGTTCTGCAATACTTTTAAAACACTTTTCTTTTAAAAATAAGCTACCAAATCATTTCATTTCAATTCCCATATTCTTCATTCTATTCAAAAGAATGGTACTGATGTAATTTCCTTTATTCCTACTAATACAAGCAGTTGCAAAGGTCATTGGGGAAACATATGTCACACCTCTATAGGTTTCATCAGTTAGAACAGGCATACTATAATATACATTTTTCTTGTTTTCTAAGTCAATAAACCATTTGCCACCAATATATTTTTTGAAAGTTTGTCCAATATAAATGGTTAGATGGTCTAACAATTCTTTTTGCGCTATTAAATCGTTATGGTCATTAAAATTATCAAGAATCCATCTTTCTAAATCATCTAACGACTTCTTACTATAATCTAATACTAAACCATGTTCCTTGGCAAAAGTTCCAGTGAAGTATTCCATCTTATCAGAGATAAAGAATATCCACTCTTGAAAGTTTTCTTGCGTATATCTCATAAATATATAATTATTTACCTTTGACAAAGGTAAACAAAAAGATTCATAACTCTGACAAGATTAACGAATGTTAAGTTACGATCTGCAACAACATATTTTATAAAATATAAACCATGCTAATCCAAAACAAATAAGTATATTTGCAAAAGTATATATTCATAAACTGCACAAAGATATTTTTTATTACCATATAAATTTAATAAAGCAGATGAAAAAATTTATCATACTCTTTTTACTTTTAACTATTATATTTCCGTGCGCTGCACAAAACTCAAATAAAATGAAAGCACCTGAGAAGTTTAATTACAAATATTATAAAAGTAAACTTTCGCCCAATACATCTATAACAGAATATACAGAGGAAGATGGAACGGTTGTTAAAGTTAGTTTTGATAAAGACGTTAATGTCATTGAAACGATAAAGCCATTAACCTTTAAAGCACATATCAAAATGTATCATAAAAATGGTTTTTTAGATACAGAAGGTGACATATTGTATTGTTCAAATATAAGAATTGGCGTTTGGCGTGAGTACGATAAAAAGGGTAAACTAATAAAAGAAGAAAACGAGGACAAAAAATTTGAAAACTTAAAAATAAAACCCAAAGATTTGCTTCTTTGGATGGAAGAAAAAGGCTGGATAGATTTAACAACAGGAAAAGGACAACAAACCAGTTGTATGAGTACCCCTTTCCGCATTTACTTCGTACCAGGAAAGAACAATCATGCCAAATGGTACATAGAACGTATAACAATGTATGGATCGGAGGATTTTGTTTTAGATGCAGAAACAGGAGAACTAATTTCTACTGAAAAAATTTACAACAGAGAATAGTTCTGACTAAAGCAGAAACGACTATCTCTACCTGAAGTCGTTTCTCTGTCATTGGAAAAAGAGATAAGAACTTTTCTCAAGATTCAGCGATATACTTTTTTATTGCTCTAACAAAGAAGCGATTTGTAAAAAAGCACTTTTGCTATATTCGCCTAATGTTCCTGAACCGATGATTGTATTTAAAGTTTGTATTATTTGCTGGCGGACTTCGGCTGGAATTGGTTCGTTTGAAACAAGAAGTCTTTTAAGTTCCGTCTGAAAATTTAAAATTGATTTCTTTTTAGGCACTATTTGGGGCATCGAAAGCAAGAAGTTCCACCTATCGTCCCAGTTGGAATATTGAGGAAATGAACTAATGTATAACGACACATAATAATTTACTTTCTTCTACTTTGTGCATTCTTTAAAAAATATGAACATTTCGGAGGACGGAGTAACCTCATAACGGCATACGATGTTCCCTAAACTCGAAATGACGTTTATCAATAATTTTAGATTGTTTTGGTAAACCTTGCCTATTTCGAATACACTTGTAATTAAAGATGAATCGGTTAAAACTGGAATGTAATTAAGCGAGTACTCTTTTCTTGGAAACTTCTCAAACTCTTCTATTAACTCTTCTAACTGTGTTTCGTCATACGCTTTCCAATTACACAGTTGTTCTTTAAGTTCTGCTAAATATTCCAGTTGCTGATTCATAATTTAATATCGCTGTAATCACCAAATACAAAAATTCTTAAATCTACTTCACACTATATTGTTTTTAAACACTCAAATGTTAAGAACGAATGGTCGAAATCTAAATTCATTATTTTTTCTTTGTAATCTTCGGAAATGACAATATTAAAGGCTCCTCCCCATTCTTGTAGTCGGAATACTTGTGTTTTGGGTGGGATTTTATTTTCTTTTAATACGGGTTTAATAAAGAAACGACCACGTTTATTTTGCCAATCTGCAATTTTGGTTCCTTCTGGCCAACGTTCTATTTCGGATAAATCCCAATCAACACAATCTATCGACTTATCGTTGTTCAACAACAGGTATTTATTATTTGCTTTTTTACTTTCGATAACTACCATATTATTTTCTTCGTTTAGCGAAAGGATATCTGAAATTAAAGCATCAAATACGATAAAGTCTGCACCTATCGAATTTATTGGGGGTATTTTACCATCACGTAGAGTTGTATATTCTATATGTTTTCCGTTTCTTAACAAGTCTGCCTCTTTAAAAAGCTTTGTACTTGTTATCTCAATATTATCTATCCAAAGTGATGACGAAATATTTTCGTATTTCGCCCATTTCTTACTGCTTGGAGCTATTCCTAACTTATAAAACATTTTTTATTACGTTTTAGATAATATCTAATTCAACTATAAACTACAAGTGCTGCAGACATAATATTTGCTAACTATTAAACTAACGAAGAATAGTTTGCCGCCCAATTTATGTTTCTATATTATCTGCCAACAAACATATTTTTTCAATTCTCTCTCTTTTTTTATGAGTCTTCCATCTCCCGTTTTCATCTTTGAATTTAAAATTGTATCGTTCAAACTCACATTCAG
Source organism: Prevotella aurantiaca (assembly GCF_015262605.1). Lineage (NCBI taxonomy): Bacteria > Pseudomonadati > Bacteroidota > Bacteroidia > Bacteroidales > Prevotellaceae > Prevotella > Prevotella aurantiaca. Next base: position 53,061 of record NZ_JABZSJ010000002.1, read on the forward strand.
ACAGTTTGTATTTAGTCCCATCTGATAACAGAAAATACTCCTCGTCAACTATCTTTCCTAATCGAACATTTAAGAGTTTGGCTCCTTTTTCTATTTGCTGATGCCAACCCGCTAAGTCTTTATTGTAAGAAAATCCATAAAAATAGCTGTTCAACGGCGTAATAATGATAAAATTACTATTCAATACAGCACCACTCTGAGGAAGAAACGGACGATATGCATCTATTATTTTATCAAGAAGTCCACTTCTGTCTCGTTTTATTATATCATTTTTACCATCAGGAATTACATCACCTGATGGTACTTCAGCAAAAAGATATGCTCTTGTTTCTGTATCTTTTATTCCTTCAAAGTTTATTCTCATAATATAATTGTAAGTTGTCAAACAAAAGTGTACAACTGCAAATGTAGCTATTTATTTTCTTATTTTTCATATTCTATCTTTATTAGTTCCTTTCTTAAGAGAGTTTATTTAAGTTCTGATACTTCTTTCCAAATGTTGCGTAACTCTTTTTCGTATTTAGTTGCCTGTGCTATGTGTGTTCTTTTTAGGTATTTACCTAACTCCGTAGGCTGTTCTTTTAGTAAATAATATTCGATTAGAAATGAAACTAAAAAGTTTTTATAGTAAGGAAGTTCTTCAATGGTATGAGGTTTATCGTCGTCTGAAATTTCTTCTCCTCTAGGATATTCATCATCATCTTCAAAGTCAAATTGCATTTTTTTATCTATAAAGGTCATTGCTTCGTTCATGTTTGAGCCAAGTAAAGATTCTAAATCGTCTATTTTAACTTGCGCTGCCTTTAACATTTCATTATCATAATCTAACAATGCGAAAGGAACAGTATTATCAATCTCTATGCTACTGATTTTCTGCACACTTTTCAGGAGAACTTCATAATTTTCTCCGTTTATAAACTCATTTATGTTATTCATATTGCCAAGTGTTTGTCCTTTATTCAGTGTCGTCATATTTAGGTGCAAGACTTAAATATCTGCGTAAACAATGTATACTCTAAAGTACTGATTTACAAGAAGTAAATTGCCATGAAAAATTTATAATTATATTTTAGCAAATTTATAATAATAAATTACTCGAATTTTAATTATAAATTTTTATTTTATAATTATAGATTTTAAAGCGATACGTAATCAATGCAAAATCGCATAGCAAAGTCCTCTAAATTAAGTATGTATTTTGTTTTACTTACTCTTTATTCCCTATACTATTAAGGTACGTTTTAACATCTATATCATATTCTTCGTAGACAGAATCGCATATCTCCTTGAATTTAGGAAGATTGAAATACTTCTGTTCGTAAAGATATTTGTAGAAGTTTTTATTGTAATATAGCTCTTCTCCAAAAAAAATTGGATTCGTTTCTTTATACTTTGCCCTTAGTTTATACAAATAATATCCGAAATAAGCTGCTGCCTTATATCGTTCCTTTTTTGTAAAGTCGAAATACCAAGCATAAGTGTCTTTAGTTCCATCTTTTATGAGGAATCCTATATAATTATCAAGCATTGCTAACCATAAACTATTCTTTTCATTTACTGGTAAGCGCAGAAGAGACTTTAATAAGCCTTCTCTAAGTTCCATGTGCGGTTTGTTATAAAATATTTTACGTATGAAGGTGTTAAACATACCAGATACACTTCCGTCTTGATCATATCTATTTAATATATCTGCTAGAACAACATTATTAATTTTTTCGTTCGTGTCGTAACCATAAGTCTTAAGAAGACCTATCAATGATAGCGGAGCATTTTGTTTTAGCCATAAAAAACTGGCTTTATCATCGTTTAAGAAGAACTTATTAAGATGCACTATTTCATCGTTTAAACTAAACACGACATTATGCTTCTTTTCTTTTAAGTAATCTGCAATATATGTTGTTGGTAAAATAAAATTATATCCTTTTACATAAATATAATTTGAAAATCCATATCTAATATAGTTAAGTTCCTTTTTATCAATACCATCTTTAGCTACCTCATCATACCACCCAGCATCAAGAGGTGGTATAGAAAAATAGTGTTTAGTTTCATTGATTATTGGAATTTTCTTCCTTTCTTGCATCTCCAAGCCCAATATTTTTAGTTTATTCTGAAATTGAGTTGCAGACAAAGGCACAAATCCTCGCTTTATCAAATCGTTAAAAGCATAAGGAATTAAAGTTTTTATGTACTGTTCATTATTTGGAAACCATTCTGGCTCTTCATAATCATCACCTTCGGACTCATCAGCTAAAGCACTTTTATAATCTTGTATTAGCGAATCCATCCTTATAGAATCAAATGGCAATATCATATCTTCTGATATTCCCAACTGTTGTTGAATTGCTAAAGGCAAAGAGGATTTGTTTTCGGAAATATTCGCTTTCGCTGGCTTATTGTCCTTAATATTTGGTTTATTACTGCAACCCAATAAAACTAAAAATGGGATAAGTAAAAAGTAATTTTTCATTTTTCGTTGTCTGATTTATATTCTTTTCTGCCACTTTCTATTCACCTTTTAACTTTACGGATAAGGATATTACTCAATTATATGTGGCCCTTCTCTCGCTGTTTTCAAGGGAATTTCAAGTTGGTTCAAATTCTTTATCTTGTCTTGATGATACAAACTTACATCATTATTTCAAATTATGAAAGACTTTGAGTAAAAAAATTGCAATATAAAAAACATTCATTTCTTTTCTCGTTATGCCATTGGTACGACATCATATTGCAGCGATAATGGTTTTAAAGGCATTGTATTGGCGCAATAAACAAAAATGATTATCTTTGCATATTAGTGCTACTATACAACAAGTATATGTGCATTGAAGAGTAACGATATACAAATAAAGTGTTTAAAATGGTATGAAATTCGAACAATACGAACAGCAACTAACAGCGGAAGAACTTACAGCATTTGAATATCAATATGATATTGCACTGCCAAAGGATTTCAAAGAGCATTATTTACAATACAATGGAGGTTATCCTCCTTATGAAAATGTAAAGGGAAAACAGCACCTTTTCACTATCAACAGCTTCTATCCGATTAAATATGGTGTGCTTCCTATCGAGAAAATCATAAGCGATTACGAAAAAAGCGGCATTGTTTTCGAAGACAAAATACCTTTTGCTTACGACAATGGAGGCAACATTTACCTTATTTCGGTGGCACAAAACACGTATGGATACATTTATATTATAGAAGCAGAATGTGCTGAAGACAAAGCATTTGTTTTAGTTTCAGAATCCTTTACCGACTTTCTTAATTCGTTTCACTAATACAAAAAGAAGATATGTGCGGCTTTTTGACAAGATTATGTAGATGTAAACAAAGAGTTGAAAAGCCTGTATTACTCTTTATAAAAGAAACAAACATAATTATAAAGAGCCTACAAAAGTTGCTTAAAATTAGGCAAAAAAAGAAGTCTTCAATATTTCTTAGTTTAAAAAAGAAATAAAGAAGACTATCTTTACCTATCAATTTGTAATGTCGTTTTTATTCTATTGTTTTACGTTTGTTCTACCTTTTATTGGTTTACAAACTCGATTCCCTTGTTCAAATTATCTAAACGATTCTGCAGATTAGCTATTTTCTTTTCCATTTTACTCAACTTCTGCTGTACTTTTTTCAACTTTTTGTTAGCTTTCTTAGCTTCTTTTAGAGCCTTAATCGTATCTTTAGCATCCTTTACAGTACCCTTTGCATCAGTCGTATTAAAGTCTGTTGTAGCTATATCTGCATTTGCATTCGCCTCAGCAGCAGCTTGAGTGATGTCATTATAGGTTGCTTTCTCCTTCTCATAATCAAGCTGAAGCTTATTCAACTTAGAGGTTAGTTTCAGCACTTTTTGCTGTTCTTTTAATGTTTTTACTTTATTTTCATCCTGAGCAAAGCCAGTTACAGCTGCCAAGATCATTATCCCAATTAACAAAAATCTTTTCATAACCATATTAATATTTAGTTTACGATGCAAAGATATGGATATTTTTTGGAATATGCAACAACCTTTACATATTTTTTTTCAGTATATAACATTTTCTTAAAATATAATCCCTACCTTTGCAAACAATAAAATATATAAGGTAAAAATAAAAGGAAAGGATATGGAAAATAACGTTTACATTAAGAAAAAAAATTATCTTCAACATCGTTTATCATTATTTTTGTCTCATCAAACCATTAATAATAAAGCGCATTTTGGTAAATATGCCTTTATTATAATTATGCTTTTTGCTGCTATTCCAATGAAAGCGCAAATGCTTTTCTCCGAAAATCTTACGTTAGACATAGATAGTACGAAGACTATTCAAGGCTCGTTACAACCTGAAATCGACTTTAAAACAGAGAAAAAACATGTGTTCACCATTAAGAATACGGCTAATCTGAATGTGTTGATAAAGCAAAAGCGCATTATAAACCTTATCAACAAATTAGAAATCAATACCGTTGGCGATAAAATAGCTGTGAGCGAAGGACACGTTCATGCCGAATATCGCTACTTGCTTTACCGCGTTTTCGAAGTGTATCCTTATGCAGAGTCGCTTTGGGCAGGCAGTCGTGGCATGGTTTTCAAGTTGTCTACTGGTCTGCAAGCACGCTATCGATTTGTTAATACCGACCATTTAAAGTTGTTTGCGAATACTGCTTTGTTCTATGAATTCGAGAAATGGGAAGACGTAGACGCCCCTACTGGAACCAATTCTTATTTATATAGTCGTTCCATCAAGAACCATTTGTCGCTTACTTTAGAATATACTATCGGCGAAAAATGGGACCTTATCGCTACCGCCATACACCAAACAAAGCCTAAAGATTATTTTAGGAAAGCACGATTTGGGGGCGCAGTAGACCTCATCTACCATATAACGCCAAAGATTGGTATACGTGGCGCCTATCGTTTCATCTACGATAGCCACCCTATTGTATCTATTGGAAAAAACTATACGGCTGTAAATGCAGGACTCGACATTGCTTTCTAAGGCATAAAAACCTAACGATTGCAACGCAAAACGAATGCGGAAACATGCTCGTTAGGGCAATACAGAAAGCCGATAAAGGTGTAAAGATTTTACAGGATAGATTGTTTTGTGTAACCTTCTCTTTATCAACGCATTGCAATACCCATTGTTTTGCATTGTAAAAGAGCCTATATTGCACGGTAATAGTGCCTGTTTTGCGCTCCAAAATAGGCACTATTGCATTGTAAAACAATCTGTGCCGCTTTTTACTTGTGTTTTTCTTTACAAACAGAAGGGATTTTATGGGCATACAATAAAAGGGGCGAAGGTTGCCTAATCGGTACCTCGCCCCTTAAAATAAAGGTTATCTCACCACTTTTTATATTCGCTTTTACTTAGTTATTGATAACTATCTTTTGTGTAAAGCGACGATTATTGCATTCTATCCATACGATGTAAATGCCCGAATGAATGCCTCTTAGCGGAATGATGCCATTGGTGCCCTTAGCCACCAAATGTCCATCAACAGCGTAAAGACGCAACTTTCCTTCTACATTTAGACGGATAGCAGACTTGTCTACCGACAACATAGAGTTGCTGAACAATGGGTCTATGCCAGCAGTTAAATCTACTACGAATGGCGCCGAAGGCTTCGACTCTTTGCCATCGTTAAAGTAAGCCACCACAGAATAGTCGGCCTTTTCGAGCGGTTGCTTGTCTATGAAGTGCGTAGCCTCGTCCGGAATGTAGTTAATATTGAGCTGAACGCCGTTTCTAAATACGTTGTAGCCCACCAATTCGTCCTCTGTTTCCGCTGTAACATCAACAGGTTGGTCGTTTACGTTGCCCGTTATCTTCCAGCAACATGAGCCAAGTTGTGGGTCGCCTTCGTAGAAATCCCACACCGTTTTCCATGTTTTTCCGTTGTCTTCTGAGTACAAATCGCTCTTACCATGGACGAAAGCGGTTGAACTTTCATAGCTTAATGGAATTTGTTCGGCACTGTAATCGTGCACCTTAATGCCCACAATAAGTTCTTTTGTGCCGTCTATCTTAATAGGTTTATCCAACTTTTGCGTTGTGGTTTCGTTGAACTTGATGTCTTCCATCTCTTGTTCGCAAATGAGTTTTCCATTCTCGAACACAACAACAGCGGCATGAATTTCTTGGTCTTCGCCCACATCGTCGTAGTAATTGATGTGCGCTGATACAGAAGTAAGATACTTTCCGTCGTATGGTGATAGTTCGGTTGGTGTGAATTTATTGGCTCCAATAAGTTCCTTACCCTCGTTACCCAGTGTATATCCTGGCGATTCGGGTTCGCAAATATAACTTAGCGCATAAGCGTTGCGAGTGTTCTTCCACATTAAGAACACTTCTTTGTTCATTACTTTTCCCGTGAGTCCTTCTGGCGCTTTAACGTCGTTGCCGCTTCCTATCATGATGTTATCGAGATAGAAATAGTAGCCCAGCGCTCCCTTTCCATGCTTGCGGAATCGTAATTGGAAGGTTTTTCCAGCGAGTTGCTTACTTAAATCTGCGGTCAAAATTCCTTCAATGCGTGGCAATTGTTCTACGGTCCAATCCTTACCCGACTGCCATGTGTTTCCACCATCAATGGTATATTCAATGCTAAGTGTATCTTTTGTAGCATCGAAGTCCTTTCCTTCTTTCACAGCTTCCTGCTGACAAAGGATTAAGAACGAGCATTTCACCTTCTTAGCCTGGCTCGCATCGAGTGGTCTACTTACCAAACTGGCTGAATAAGGAGTGAATGTGCAAGCGCCAGTTGATAGTCCTATCGTACCATCATGACCTATTTGGGCCGCTACGGTCCACTCTCTGTCGGCATAATCGCCATAATCCGTGCTTGTTGTCCAATAGTTTGCGTTGAGCGAACCACGTTCAAAGTTCTCGAAAAGTGGGAAGTAATAGCTCTCTGGAATGGCTATTTCGATTGGGTTTGAGCGTGGAGAGAGCATCTCTTTCCCCTCTTTATCGTTGTAAATTGCCTCTATTGAGAAGTTACGATAGCCTGGTTCAACATCTTTCAGTGTAGTTGCCATCTCGTCATTCAGGTCCTTTAGAGTTGCCGCTTTTTCTCCGTCGCAATACACATTATATCCTTTCAACTTCCAAGTGCGGTAATTTGTCTTATCCTTCTTCCATGTAAGGCTCACTTGGTGAAGCGCTTTCGATTCGCCATTGGGCCTGTCTGGTGTTGCAGGAATTTCCACTTCGTGTTGCTTTACACTAAGGAACCACGCATTAGGAGTCTGCCCTAATGCTGTATAAACGTCTTTATTACCTGCTATTATGTTGCCATTTGCCGATACAGAACAAGGGAAAGCCTGTGCTTGATCCTCGTAGTTCAGTGGGAAAGACGAGCGCAACTGCGGATTGAAAAGATAGGTATAGTAAGTGAAATCGAATATTCTTCCAGACGAATGTTGGTACCAAAAGTTCCTGTAATAGCCCATTCCACCCATACCAAGCGCACCGTATATCATTGCACCAAACACGTCTCCACTGTCTGTTACAGTAGGAACACGCATTTCGTCGTTGCTCTCAAAAGTGGGCAAAGTAATGGTTTGAGCTTTTGAAACATCGTAAAGGCGATAGTCGGAACGTGCTGAAAGCGACACAATAAAGTATTTTCCGTTAGGACTAATGTCTATCATGCGCATCTGTTTTGCCTTAGCAAGCTCGACATCGCTGCCCGTTGGCGTTACAACATGGCACTGTCCGTCTACCCAATAGCATGCTATCGACGAACCTTTGCTAATGGCTAATCCGCCAATCGTACGGCCGTCGGACGACACATTCAGTGCTAATCCGTAACTATATCCCTCTGGCAGGGGCAGAATATCCAGCTTCCAAGAGCCGTTTGCGGTGCGTGTCCACTTGCAAGGGTGGCTGTATGCGAAGTTTGAATACTTGCAATAGCCCACAACAACCTTACCATCGTTAGACAACGAGCAGGCAAACGTACCGTCTTCGTGCTGCCTTATCTTCGTAGTATCGATGTCGCCATAAGGCAGTTGGGTAATTTTTCCGTTCTCATATACGGCTGCTACGTTGGTAGGAGCAACGTCGCCGTAGAACTCAACAACGTGTTTCAGGTCCTTAACCGAGCCGCAGAGCATTCCATTATCGTTTACATCTCTGAACAAACCGCTTGTTTCCCACTTTCCTGGGTCGCTGGTTGTAATCCAATTGAGTGTCTCTTTGCTCATGTTATACACGAAACTCTCCGTTCCCATGCCGAATTCTACCTTCGTTGGATTGTATCCTACAAGATAGTTTCCGTTAGGCGACATTGCTAAACAATAGGTGTTATCGCCTAACAACTTTACTTCGTCGGCTCGAACACCGCAGACAAAGAGCATGAGTAATAGTAAAAGAGTTGGTCTTTTCTTAATGATTGCTTTTTGTTTTTCCATAATAAACGTTTTTAGTTCTTTAATTTAGAAAGGGCATACTTTCGGTAACGCAAGCTATCAGACAACATCCAGTTGGCTAATACCTGTTTAATGTCAATTCTGCTGCTTATCTTCGCGCGATAAAAAATATAAGATAAGCAATGTAAGACATATTGCAAAGATAAACATTATAATTGAAATTATTATGTTTTTCAGAAGAAAATTTCTCAAAAAATCGCTGTTATCGCTAACAGCTTAAAGTCATACAACTATTTAACATGAACAAAATGAAGGTACAGGGGCGGCTTATCTGTTATATTGTTATATAACAGATGTAACGCTATAATACGCTTCTAAAAATGTTAACGAATATAAAACGCAGAACTACATTTGTTAAATAACGAGCGTGAAACATGGGCATGAAGGCGGAATTTGCACACGAGTGAAAGATGATTGGCAAATAACGGCAATTTTGATGTGCATATATAAGCAGCTGAAAGTAAGGCTGTTGTATCGCAATATAGTATATCTGTGCAACGAAAAGAGGCGTATTTGCTCGCAAAACGAACAGTAGAGGTAACGGATAGGACTAAAAACTGACTGTAATAGTGCCTATTTTGCAACGCAAAACAATGGGTTTTGCACGGCAAAAGGGCCTATATTGCAAAGCGAAAGAAGCTGTTTTGCAAAATGGAACCGATTTTCTTAAAAAATAAGAGCGTTTTTATTGTTTCACGATTCTATTTCGTTGATTTTACTTAACCGTTTGAGTTAAACATTTACACACACTTTTTAACTCTTCCTCTCTCCTACTTCGGGGTTCTATTGGCGCTTTTGTTGCAGTTGGTTTGAACATATAAAAGTACGAATATTGACTTATCGAAGGGCATAACTCTCGGTGCTTCGTACTTTGAATGGTACGTAATGGACATAAAAAAAGCCTGTGGACGTGCATCAACGCAGTCCACAGACCCATTAATTAGAGATATATATTAATTATAAAATGAGTCTTAATTTATGAGCGTCTTTATGCCCTCAACGAGCTTGTCAAGTGGTATTCCTGAGCGGTCGCTCATTGCTTGCACGTCTACCTTGCCTATCATAAGTTTGCCGAGTGGCGTATTAAGCATCTTAAACTTAGGGTCGAGTTCTGGCAAACGGCTTTTAAGAGTCGGATATTGCCTAAGAAGATCTTTCAAACGTGTCTGTGGTGTAATCTCCGTAACGGGCGTTGTGTCTTCTGATTCAACCTCTGTTTCTACTCTTTCTGTATTCGATGGTGGTGTTTCGGCAGACTGTTCGGTAGCTGCAGGCGCCCCGTTGTTGTTCCAAGTAAGTAGGGTTTGCGAGCCTTCCATCGCTCTGATGTGGGTGCAATCTTGCATCATTTCAAGCACACCGCGGAACTTTCCGTCCTTATCGCGTACTGGTACGTATATAATATAGATGAAAAGACCTGGCTTATTTATCCAAAATTCGGCCTTATCTTGCTCTCCGCTCTTCAGCTTATCGATTACTTCGCGAACGATATGGGCGCTTTTGCGTGGGTGACAGTTCATTACTTCACGCCCAATTACATTCTTACTGCGTGGGAAAACACGGTGATCGGTGTCTGAATAGAAGCAAACCAGCTCGTTCTCGTCCACGTATGAGATGTCGATAGGTAGGTGTTTGTATATCAAGTTTATCTGTTCCAGCGTCAGTTTGCCCGTTGCAACGTCGAGAACTTCGCTGTTTGGAGTGGAATATCCGTACTTAGAGAGAAGCGCTTGCAGGTCGTTGGCAAAGTTGTTCTGCCCTTCTGGCGTTGCTTCGGTCTTTGTTTCGGCAGACTTGTGTTCCACTTCAAAGAAGGCAAAGCCTATTTCCTGGTCGCCACTCTTCATGTCTTCAAACTCTTTTTCGCTGATTAGCGCCATCGAAGTTGGGTATAATATGAACTCTTCCTTCTCTATTAGGTCGCGCGTATAGAGCAAAACACGTTCTTGTTGCTTTATAAATGCGTCTTCATCGCCCTCTCGTAACAAGCGTTCAGCCTCTCTAATCTCGTCACGAACCATATCATCGAAGGTCCACATCGTTGTTGTTGGGCGTGTAAAACCTTTCTGTTCGAGCACTGGGTAGAGCTGATTTTGCTTGCGCTTGTAGTGCAATGGGTACTTGCTAATCTTATCGTAGAGTTCCAACCATTGGTTTTTTATCATTGGATACTGTACCAAATCCTCTACCGCCAAGAGCAAACGCTTCATCTCTTCGTTCTCTTTTAGGTAGTGCATGATGGGGTGATCGGCTGGAAGATTAGGCATTGTGTTGTCTATTTGGTCGCCGAGCATGTCTATAACAGCATGTACGTCTTCGCGGATACACTCGTCTTCGCTCTCCTCAGTCATTGTTTGTTCTATATAAGCAACGTGGTAGGCACTTACTTTTCCTACTCGTTCCTTTATCAACTGCTGTGCTTCAGCTGCCGATAACTTACCTGCCTTAAAGTCATTCTCTATGTCAAACAACGCTTTAAGCTTTTCGGGGTCCATTGGTGGTAGGTATTCTTTCATCTTATAATCCTTTTTTTGTATGGTTTTACTATTTGCAAAAGTAGCTATAAATAACTGAACGACAGGTAACAATTGTTACTTTATGGACATAAAAAAGGTTAAAAGATAATGGCGTTTCATATAGATTCAAACGAGAAATAAGTACGAATATCTACCAAAACATGCGTAATTTGATAATTGTATAATTGGGGTGGCAAGAAAATATAGAAACCTCAACGTTGCAAAATGGAAAATATATGCAAGAGAAAGTGGTGGATTGGTGCGCAAAAACAAACTATATAAATAAGGTATAGCAGTAAAAATGGAGTGAAAGAGGCTTTTTTTTGTGCATTTTGTTCGTCTCTTCTTAATATTTATTCTGTTTTCCTTTGACTCTAAAAGTATTTTATATATATTTGTAGCGTAAAAGTAAACGCTTGTGTTTCAGCACAAGTTAAAAAGCAAAAGTGAAAGACGGGTTAAATGGTTCCGTTACTCTTGTTTTTTTATTCGCATCAGATTGGATTCAGATTCTCTAATAGCTGTTATAGCTTAACGCAGAAATGGATTATTTTTATTAACACTATAACAAAGTAAAAAAGATGAAAAAGTTTTTATTATTAGTATGTGCTGCAGTGATAAGCATGTCTGCTTCGGCACAAGAAGGACAAAAAGCAGTTGGTTTTAGCCTCCTTTATGGTTCGGAAATCGATAACGTTGGTCTTGGCGTAAAGGGCCAATACAACCTCACAGACAACCTTAGAGGCGAAGCAGCGTTTGACTATTACTTGAAGAAAGACGGCTGGTCAATGTGGGATATCAACGCTAACATGCACTATCTCTTCAACGTTGGGAGAAAAGTTACAGTGTATCCACTCGCTGGTTTAGGCTATGTTAATGTGAGCTATGAGGCTGGCGACAAAGACCATGTAGCTGTAAAGAGTTCTAAGGGAAGACTTGGTGTGAACCTTGGAGGTGGTGTTGACTTTGCATTAACTAAGAACATAAGCCTCAACGGTGAGCTTAAGTATCAGTTTATTGACAACTTTAACCAGGTGGTATTTGGTACAGGAATTAACTTTAAGTTCTAAAATGCTTCTTTAAAAGAAGACTTTTAGAAAGCATTCTTATTAAGAACAACCATAATAAAAGGTGTGGCAAGAAAGAATTTCTGCCACACCTTTTATTTTATATAGGTCTTTCGACGTTGCTTTACTTAGCGTTGATTTCCTTAATCAAGCGGTCAGCGTGTCCCCATTTGTCCATCATGAAGAGTACAAAACGAATGTCTACACCGATACAACGCGCAAGATTACGGTCGAAGTTGATGTCTGAACTGAGGCTATCCCAGTTGCCATCGAATGCAAGACCGATGAGTTCGCCCTTTCCATTAAACATTGGTGAACCAGAGTTACCACCAGTTATGTCGTTGTTTGTGAGGAAACAGAGTTGCAATTCGCCTGAGTTCTTATCAGTATACTTACCGAAATCGCCAGAAGAAAGCAGACTCATCATGATTGGTTCAACCTTGTAATCAGCCACTTTGTTCGCTTGTTTGAACTTCTCAACGATGCTTTTAGCTGTTGTAAAGTATCCGCTATTGAAGCTTCCAATCTTGTATCCGCCTACTTGACCATAGCTTAAACGCATCGTAAAGTTAGCATCGCTATAGTGAGGGAGGTCCATTTCCATCTGAAGTTTAGCCTCGGTGAGCTTCTTTTCTTGCGCTCCGATAGCCTCAGATAGTTGCATTGACTTGCTTATAAGCTTCTCAAAAACAGCTTTAAGGTCTCTTCCTAACTCAACAGCTGGGTCCTTCATGAACTTCTTAGTGTCGTTAGGATAGAACTTTGCACCCTTTGTAAGCACCTTACTTGTCTTGTATAACCAATCGGTATACTTGTTGAAGTCGCCTCCAAACTTAGTTTTTACAGTCTTAAAGAATGCTGGTTGATATTCTACAGGAACCATCTTAGCATAGTTTTGTAGCATTGCCGCAGTCACTTCTTTATCTAATGCATAGTGCCACTCGCTGCTATTGTCCTTAAACTCGTAGTATTGAGCCTTCGGTTTAGCCGCTGAACCAGTCAAAGACAACTTGCTATTCAAAGTAAAAGCACGTGTAAAGAACTCTGTTGTACGTCCAAACGACTCTTTCCAGTAGATTAAAGCCTGCGATATAGGACGGTTTTCAGCGTATAGTTGCTCCAGTTTAACGAAGTCAACATCTACTGATGGGTGCTTAGAAGACTGCTGTGCCAACCAGTTTTTGATTCTTCCTTCGTACTCAGCCTTCTGTCTTATAAGACCAATAGAGTCGATACATTTGTTCATACCCATTGAATTCTTCCAGTAGTTAGCCGAGCTTGCATACTTAGACTCGTACTGAATGCGCACGTTTTGTTCTGCATCCATGTACTTCTTCATAATTGCAAGCTTGATGTCGCGGCTCTGTACGCGTGCAGTATTCTCTATATCGCGACGCTGTTGAATACCAAATGAAGAGAGATATCGGTTCGTACTGCCCGGGAAACCGATTGTCATAGCGAAGTCTTTGTCGTTATAACCTTGCAAACTAACCGGTGCGAAGTGCTCAGGGCGGTACGGTACGTTGTCTTTAGAGTAAGCAGCAGGTCCGTTTGTCTTAGGATCGGCGTATATTCTAAATACTGAGAAGTCGCAAGTCTGGCGTGGCCACATCCAGTTATCGGTATCTCCACCGAACTTACCCATGCTTTTTGGCACGGTAAACACAAGGCGTACGTCTGTAAAATCCTGATAAGTAGTTGCGTAAAACTTGTTTCTTTCGTAGAACGGAGCCACTTCTAAGTGCAGAGTCTTATCCTTTTTCTTCACTTCAGCGTTCATAACGTTCTCTATAGAGTCGATAATTTCGCCTTGTCTCTGCAGAGATTTGTTGGCAATCAGCGGTGCAATGCGGTCGGTAATGTCTTCCTGACTACGCATAAACGATACAAATGTACGCTCACATGGCAACTCTTCCACGTAACTCTTGGCATAAAAGCCGTCTCTCATGTAGTCGTGCTCAACTGTAGAGAGCGCATTGATAGCACCAAAGCCACAGTGGTGGTTGGTGAAAACCAAGCCTTCGGGCGATACTACAACGCCTGAGCAGAAGCCAGAGAAGTTCACTACGTAGTTGCTAATCGCATTAGGGCTGTTGTAAAGCATGTCGCATGGCAACTTAAAACCATAATCTACCATCTGCGTATAGATTACATCAGGCAGATTAAAAAGTGTCCACATACCTTCATCCGCTTTAGATGTAGTGTTCAAAGCGAGCAATCCGGCAAGGAGCAATGTTGATTTTTTCATAATTAATTATATAAATAGTAAATTTATTTTATTTGTTTCTTACTTCTTAAAGTGCTTTCCTATAACAGGAAGCTTGCTTAATGGGAAGTCGCGCTTGACGATAATGGCAAGGAAAACACCTATCAATGCTGTGTTAGCAGCAAGAGCAAGCACAATAGGAAGGTATTTATTAGAAGCCGTAATGGCTGCAAACAGCAGCAAAGCTACCACTACATAGAAGAGAATTTCCTTCAATGGATAAGCGATAGGGTAATATTTCTGTCCGAAATAGTAGCTTACCACCATGCTAACAGCATAGGATACGAAGCCCGCCCATGCACAAGCCCAATAGCTAAAGTGCGGTATGAGCAAGATATTCATAACGATTAGCACTGCAGCACCGATGCCTGAGAAGTACGCTCCCCATATTGTGCGGTCTGTAAGCTTATACCAGAAGCTCAAATTAAAGAAGATTCCGAACATTATTTCGGCCGCCATAACAATCGGAACAATCTCTAATCCGTCCCAATAGCTACGTCCTACCAAGTGACGAAGCACGTCCATGTATCCCACAACAGCCAAGAAGGCGAGCAAAGTAAATATGATATAGAACTTCATTGCCTTTGCATACGTGTCCTTATTGTCTCTGTCTTTCGACTTTCCGAACACAAATGGTTCGTAAGCGTAGCGGAACGCCTGTGTAATCATGACCATTATCATGGCTATTTTGATACATGCGCCATAGATTCCGAGCTGAGTTCGTGCCTCTTCCGCAGTACCATCGAAGGCGTAAGGGAATATGATTTGCGAGGCAGACTGGTTCAATTGACCTGCAACACCCATGATAAGGAGTGGGAAAGTATAGCTAAGCATGCGCTTGCACGTCCCCATATCGAAGCTATAACGTATGCCTGACAGTTCTTTCCAAAGCAAAAGCAAGGTTAAAACAGTGCAGAAGGAGTTGATATAGAATACCCATACCACCTCAAGGGTAAAGTTTGCGTCGTATATTCCGAACGGATTGAGCTTTAAAGAAGGCAACACCACCAAGTAGAGCACGTTCAACAAGATGTTGAAAGTGATGTTCAGAATCTTCAAAGTAGCAAATTTTATGGGTCGATGCTTACACCTTAGATAAGCAAAAGGTATAGCAGCGAAGGCATCTATGGCCACCGTGATATACATAATCGTTATATATTCGGGGTGGTCGGCGTATCCCAGCAGATTGGCAATGGGCTGTTTGAAAAGCAAAACCGCCGCCATAAAGAGCAAAGATGTGGCTCCCACCATCTTCAAAGTAGTAGCATAAACCTTATTCGGGTCCTCTCCTTCCTTGCTCATGAAGCGGAAGAAGGTAGTTTCCATACCATACGTAAGGAACACTATAAGCAGTGCTACGTAAGCATACACATTGGTTATGATTCCGTATTCACCTCCGGCAGCATTAAATCTGTCTGTTTGTATGGGCACTAAGAGATAGTTTATGAATCGAGCAGCAATACTACTGAGTCCATAAATAGCCGTATCTTTAGCTAAAGATTTTAAGTTTGCCATTTTGTTTCGTATTTATTTTAGAAGAAAATATAGCATATTCCAATTGCAGCAATCACACCCGCAAGGTCTGCCAGCAGTCCGCAAGCAACGGCATGGCGTGTATATCGTATGCTGACACTACCGAAATAAACTGCCAATATATAGAATGTGGTGTCGGTAGAACCTTGGAAAATGCAGCTCAATCGGCCTACAAACGAGTCGGCACCATAGTTTTTCATGGCTTCAAGCATAAGTCCGCGTGCGCCACTGCCCGACAATGGTTTCATCAAAGCCGTTGGCAGCGCACCCACAAAGTCGGTATTTATATTGCATTGCTCCAACAACCACTGAATGCCACCTATGCAAATATCCATTGCTCCCGACGCTCTGAACACGCCAACAGCCACTAATATAGCCACAAGATAAGGGATAATGCGTACAGCGGTGTTGAAACCTTCCTTTGCTCCTTCGATGAATGCATCGTAAACATTGATTTTTCGGAACATGCCTGCACCGATAAAGACAACTATTATCAGCATCAATATAAGGTTAGAAGCTAACGATGTAACGGTATTCATGGTTGTTTGGTCCATCTGACCAAAGCCCCAAATCACCAATCCTACCGAAGCTATCAAGCCAAAGATAGTGGCAAGCAGCACAGGTTGGAACAAATTGATGCGTTGCCACAGCGATGTGATGATGATACCCGCTAAGGTTGCCACTGTCGTAGCGAGCAAAATAGGAATGAAAACATCGGTTGGCTGCGCCGCTCCATTAGCACTTCGGAACGCAAGAATACTTGTTGGGATAATGGTTAGTCCGCTTGTGTTCAGCACAAGGAACATTATCATTGGGTTGGTTGCCGTGTCTTTCTTTGTATTTAGCTCTTGCATCTGCGCCATTGCCTTTAATCCTGTGGGTGTAGCGGCATTGTCTAACCCCAGCATATTCGATGCAATGTTCATGAAAATCGACCCCATCACTGGGTGATTCTTAGGAATATCGGGGAAAAGCTTGGTAAAAATAGGGCTTAACAGCTTTGCTAACACGTTCACAATGCCTGCCTTTTCGCCTATCTTCATTATGCCGAGCCACAACGCAAGTACTCCCGTTAGTCCGAGCGATACCTCGAATGCCGTCTTCGACGAGTCGAAAGTAGCGTCCACCATCTTCTGAAACAGCGTGGTGTCGCCCATCATTAAGCCTATAATACCGAAGGCAAATGCAATCAAAAAGAATGCTATCCAAATATAATTTAATACCATACGTTTGTTGTCTGTATAGAATTTACATTCCAAATACAAAAGTACGATAATTTACCGACACCTGCAAAATAAGCGGTTAATTATGCTACTGTTTTGCTGTTTTTTTATGTTTTCAAGCTAAAACCTAACCTACTCTGTTGCTTCTTCTTCTTTTCTACACTGCAAAGGGACTTTTGGAAGTGGTGGAAAGAAACTATTTTTTCGCGAAAATACATAAAATCAACAGAGTGTTAAAGCCTTTTAAAGACCACCCTTCAAACTCTTTAAACTTGTTAAATAATCTCCACCGCAAAACCATACCATTTGTTTCACTTTGCAAAAGGGCTTGTTTTGCACGACAAAAGAGCCTGTTTTGCAGTGCAATATAGGCACTTTTACAACGCAAAACAACCCCTATTGCAACGCATTGATAATTAGATGGTTACACAACATCAACGCTTTTACCTTGAATTTACAGTATTTAACACATTCAGCACCTACCTAACCGCTCTTTCAACAGCCATTTTTAAGCTATCAACGGCCATATTTTGCCACACTGCAAGGTGCTCTTTCAAAACTTTTTAGGTTTGTTTTTGCTCAATAAAGTATAATATATTAACTTTGCACATCATAGAAAGTAAATAATTATAGTATATGTACAATAAACATTACGCTTGGCTCATAGCGTGCTTTTTGCTCGTAGGCAACAACGCATATAGCAGTTTTTGTCTAAATAAAAATCTTAAAGAGCTTGCTAACAAGGAGGTTTTGACTGACGACGAAAAGTGGGAAACCGAAACCATTCGGGCTTTTCTAAAGAAGAACGGCTATAAAGAACCATCGCAACAAGCGTTCAACGACAGGTGCTTACACCTATTCGGAGTGAACCTTCCTAAGGTTCCGCAAACGAATTTGCGTTATATTCGTACCATGGATACAGAGTATACGCTGAACGAATTCGGCAGATTTATCTACCCAGATGTAGAAAATTTGTTCTACCAACCAGAGATAGAGAGAGATATAACAAGGGAAGATGCAAAGCGACTTCTTGAAAATAAGGAGGCAGGAATAGGCAGTAAGATTGTCGCATACAACAAAATGATGTTCAACGACGACGCTTCTGCGCTCCCATACTTTAGGAAAGAGCCTGATTTTGCGGTGGAAGTGGTTTTCAGTTTCAACTATGAAGCGAACCAAACGCTTACGAAAAGGGCTATTGAATATGCGCATCTGTCGAACATTATTGCTGATAACACCGAAGCAATATTGTTCTATAACAATAAGAAACGTGGCGTAAGAAAGTACCTTATTGCCCAGATTTACGAACATTGCTCTAAGAATAGAGACGATTTTAAGGACTTCGAGAAAATCGTTCTTACTTATTTTAACGACTTCGAACAGCTGAAATACGATGTAAACGTCAAGGACCAATGTTTAGTTTACCTTATTTCGCTACTGTCAGACTACGACAACAAGAACAAGGCGGCTATCTTAGAACAAGGTGGCAGCAAGGCTTTCCAGCATCTTAGCAACTTCCTTAGCGAGTATCCAGCGTTGGAAAGTCGGCTTAAAGCACAGAATTTCTACAACGATAATAAGCTGAAAGAACTGGTAAAGAACATTGAGGACCAAAACAAAGAGGCTGTAAGCGCCAACAAAAGCAAGGGTTCTAACTACAAAATCTACGACCCTGACGGCTATTGCAACCTGCGCGAGCAAGGCAGTAAGACGGCTCGTGTCATTCAACAAGTGCCTTCTGGCAGCTCTATCCGCGTCTTAGAAACCAATAATAATTGGTGGAAGGTGGTAACAAACAATGGTAAAACGGGTTTCATACACAAGAGTAGAATTGTGAAAAGCAAGTAAATGACAAGGTAGAAAAATGGGATTATATGATAATTATAAGCGTAAGGAGAAGTTAAGAAAGGAAAGACATCTGCACCAAA
The DNA here is from genome assembly GCF_015262605.1 of Prevotella aurantiaca. Lineage (NCBI taxonomy): Bacteria > Pseudomonadati > Bacteroidota > Bacteroidia > Bacteroidales > Prevotellaceae > Prevotella > Prevotella aurantiaca. The sequence continues at coordinate 72,017 of NZ_JABZSJ010000002.1, forward strand.
TGACTGTGTTGTGTCCTTCGTTGCTTCGTGTTCCTGAAGACGAACGGTCTGCATTGTTGCGTAAAGCAAGTTTCAACATTTTCTTTTTGTTATCTATTTGCATTGTCCTCATTACCTTTTTCTTCTGCTTAAATGATTTTCTTGTAGACTTTCCGTTTAAGGAAATGCCTCCAGCAGGCACTCCTTCAGAAAGAAAAGCAATACTTTACGATAATATTTTCTTTATAAAACAAATTATCTGCTTGCCTGTTTTGCTTCTTCCTATTATCGTTTTTAGATGGGCTATCAACCGCATTGTGAACAGAAAATACCCGAAAAATCCAAACAACGGCTTTGGGTTCTAAACAGAATGGGACAAAGTTTGTTGAATAAAACAACCAAAAGTGAAAGGCGATACAACTTAAACGATAATTCAAAAACAAAAAGAATAGAAACAATGACTACCACTTTCAGTCAAGTAAAGATATCTATGAACAGATTCAGATTATGGGTTCTGTGTTTCCTCCTGGCTACCTTCGCCATGCCAAACTATGCGCAGCAGGGTGGAAAAAAGCGGGTAGCAACAGGCAAAACTATTCAAACAAAAGATTATTATGCGCTTACTATCAAAGCGATAAAGACGAAGAATCAGGCTGATTTCAATGCAAATATTAAGCATATCAAGAACATCGACTCGTTAATCGTGGTAGATGAAGACCACGCTTATTCTCTTTTGGGCTTCGCATGTCTATATAATAACAAGACAGCAGTGCAGCAACTCATCGCTCGAAAGGCTGATATCGCATGTGCATTCTCCGATAATATGCTTATCTACGACGCACTTTATATGGCCATTATCAACTCCGACATACAGCTGGCGACTCTCTTTTTGTCGTTAGGAGCGAACCCAAACCAGCCTTATAACGAGCATGGTTTATGCCCATTGGCGCTGAGTTGTTCCTTAAACAACGTTCAAATGGCTTCTCTTCTCCTCGAAAAAGGAGCGAAAGCAGATGGTCTTGGCAACCTCGGAGGCGAATATGTGTGGTATCCTTTAATCTCTGCGGTAGAGAATAACAACGTTAATATGGTGCGATTACTTTTGAAATATGGTGCAAAACGAAACGTAAAGGACACTGAAGGTGCTACGCCTATCTCGATAGCACGTAGCAATCGGGCGACGGAAATAATAAAACTATTGGAGAAAAGGTAATGCACAATGATATTAAACGATAGCAACGGAAACATTAAATCTTAACTTACACAATATAGAATGATTAAAAAAGTAATACTCTTTATAGGTGTCAGCACGCTCTTCATAGTACTTTTTGCACAAGTAAATGGTATGAAAGCATCGTCAAAAATAGGACAAGACACTGCTGATGTTGATGATTGGCAACGTAACGGAGCCATAACTCAGGTGCATAAAGGGTGCAACTGCAATATCAATTGGATCAGTAAAGAAGGCGATTTCTATGAATTGAAATAAAATATGAACACATTCAATAAGTTATTCTGCACCTCTTTGCTCGGCTTCGTCCTACTATTGGCAAGCTGTGGCACTACCGACAACAGACTATTTGAGGTGAAAAGGAACGAATTGTATGGCTTTGTGAATGCAAAAGGCGATACAGTTATCAATTGTAAGTACATATTATGCTATACAGCCACCATAGAACGGATAGGGTTTGTAGGTAATAAGAAAGGACAAATTGAGTGTTTCAACAACAAAGGGGAGTTTCTTTTTTATGTGTATAACTTAGATTACGGACTCGATGAAATCCGAGAAGGCTACTTCAGAATAATTGATGAAGATGGTCTTATCGGCTATGCCGACTCGTTAGGCAACGTCGTTATAAAGCCACAATATAAGTATGCTACTTCTTTCGAAGGCGGTAAAGCTGAGGTAACCAACAGGCTTAAGAAGGTTACAGTGGGGTCTGAAAAAGATGGTTATTGCACTTGGGAGTCGCACGATTGGTTCTTTATCACGCCCGATGGTAAGAGAGTAGAGAGCAAATAATGTTCTACAACAACTTGATAATTGCCTACGTAGGTGTGAAAATTACAACTTTAACTATATGGAAATATGAAAAAAGGTATCATTTTACTCTGGGTTAGCACCCTATTTTTGGTTGGTTGCTCTGATGGAAACACCAAGAAAGAGTTATCAAAAACTAAGCCCAACACGACTCGGAATACTATTTCGCAGCAGCTGAAAGCCGATACAATGATGCAAAAAAAATACGATGAAACCACAATTTGGGAATCTATTCATGCTAAATACGCTGCTAAGAAGTACAAATTAGCCGACGAATGGACTATGATAGACTTCTATAATTATGGCGGAGATACCGAAGAAGCAAACGCGCGAGAGGCATTGTGGGATGTGAAAATAAAGCTGGTGGGCGACTCTATCCTTTACTTAAACAACAAGAAAGTAAAGGTCCGCCGCACCAAGGTGGACGCTTCAGAATACAAAGATAAGAGCTATTTCAAATCCTATCTTGCTCCTTTTTTTGGCATTCGTGGCATCAACATCAGCAAATCGGTACCTGTTTTGCAGTTGCTATCGTCGGAAGAAGACATTTATAGCAATGGTCTGAAATACATTTACACAGGCAAATATCTTGTATTAGACTACGGAGGAGTTGGCGTAATCTACAAGTTTATCAGCAAAAACAGCAAGAGTCTGCCCTCGCCCACAGCAAAATTGGAATACACAAGCGACGATATGTTCAAAGATGTAGAAAAGGAAAAGAGCACCAAAAATGCTCAACAATACAACATTCACGAATATAAAGGCAAACTAAAGATGCTTTCTTCCGACAGAATAGAGCCGATGGTAAGCGAAGGTGGTTTCTATTTTGCAAAGCTACCACCTTATAAAAACTTCCCCATCTTTATATGTTACAACTATCACGAGGCCGATATATTCACAATATATACCTTACGTAACAATGCGTTAGACAATCAAAACAGTGTCGAAATAAGCGCAACAGACTCTTATAGCGACGTTACGGAGAGCTTTGCTATATTCACTGATGGCACCATATACGTGAAAACGAACAATGGAAAGAAGAGTAAGATAACCGTAAACCGAATCAGCAAAGAAGGCGACTTCTATGAATTGAAATAAAATATGAACACATTGAATAAGTTATTCTGCATCTCTTTGCTCGGCTTCGCCCTACTATTGACAAGCTGTGGCACTACCGACAACAGACTATTTGCGGTGGAAAGGAACGAAATGTATGGCTTTGTGAATGCAAAAGGCGATACTGTCATCAACTGTAAGTACAACTTATGCTTTACAGACACCATAGAACGAATAGGTTTCGTGGCTAATGAGAAAGGGCAAATCGAGTGTTTCAACAACAAAGGTGAGTTCCTTTTCTATGTATTTAACTACGATAACGGACCCGATTACCCTCAAGAAGGCTACTTCAGAATACTCGATAAAAACGGTCTTTTTGGCTATGCCGACTCGTTAGGTAACGTCGTTATAAAGCCACAATATAGGTTTGCTTATCCTTTCGAAGATGGTAAAGCGAAGGTAACCAACACCGGAAAGAAGGTAAAAGCAGGAGCTGGCGGAGACGACCATTGGACTTGGGCGTCGGACAATTGGTTCTTTATCACTCCGAAAGGAAACAAAACAGCTGATAAATAACTTGTTATAAGCTTATATAAAAGAAAAGATTAAGTGCTGAAAAGTGTCGTTTTAATACACTTTTCAGCACTTTTTTGTTTGATATCATTGGCTACTAATAAAAGCAAAACCATGTTCCAACCTTTTTAATTTCTCGGTTTTCATGAATAGCACTAATTGTTTAAAAATGTAAAAATACAACCCTTGCAAAACGATACCGATACAATGACTTTGCAAAAGTGCCTGTTTTGCACGGTAAAAGTGCCTGTTTTGCGCTGCAATATAGGCGCTTTTGCAATGCAAAACAACCCCTATTGTAAAGCGTTGATAACTAATATGTTACACCGTCTTACCGATATAGCCGTGCGTTTACATCTTTTCACACTTTTCACGCCCTTTCTATCAATTCATTAACACCAAACTATTAGAGTACCAACCATAAGGTTGGGATTTGTATAAAGACCACAAACTTTTTTGTTTAGCAGCTATCTTTTTTGTATCTTTGTGCTTTGTATGATAAAGAAAGTTATTAAATTCACGAAATGGATAGTATCTTTACTGTTTGTTTCCACCATATTAAGCGTGGTGGCCTACCGCTTTATACCCGTTTATTTCACCCCTCTTATGTTTATGCGCTGCTTCGAACAGATTGCAAACGGCGATGAAATAAAGTTGTATCACGATTGGATTCCATTGGAAGAAATGCCTCCTTCAATGCCCGTTGCAGTAATTGCGAGCGAAGACCAGCGCTTTCTCTCACACCACGGATTCGACTATAAGGCGATAGAACAGGCTGCAAAGAGCAACCTGAGCGGCGGAAAGAAACTGCGCGGAGGCTCTACCATATCGCAACAGACAGCTAAAAACGTGTTCTTATGGCAAGGACGGTCGTGGGTTCGCAAGGGTTTAGAAGCTTATTTTACCTTCCTTATCGAATTGTTTTGGAGCAAAGAACGCATCATGGAGGTCTATTTGAACTCGATAGAGATGGGAGATGGCATCTACGGAGTACAGGCTTGTGCAGAGCAAAACTTCGATGTTGATGCTAAAAATCTTACTCGTTCGGACTGCGCTCTCATTGCTGCAACACTGCCCAACCCACGAAAATTCTCATCGAAAACACCGGGACCATACATGCGGAAACGCTTAAAGCAGATAGAAACACAGATGAAACACATTCCCGCATTCCCATTAAAGAAATAGAAAAGAGGACTTCTGATGACTGAATTGCACGACGATAAAGATAAGAAAATTAAGGAACTGCTGTCGCAACTCAACGAAAATCAACGCGAAGCAGTAGAATATTGCAACGGCGCATCGCTTGTTGTAGCTGGCGCAGGGTCGGGAAAGACACGCGTTTTAACCTATAAGATTGCGTATTTAATATTGTATGGCGTGCTGCCCTACCGTATTTTGGCACTTACTTTCACCAATAAAGCTGCTCGAGAGATGAAGAATCGTATCGGCACACTGGTCGATTACGACAAAGCAAACCAGCTTTATATGGGCACATTCCACTCCGTTTTCTCTCGCATTCTTAGGGCGGAGGCGCAGCATATAGGCTATAACAGCAACTTTACCATATACGATGAGAACGACTCACGCTCGCTTTTAAAATCTATCATCAAGACTTTGGGCTTGGACGACAAGAAGTATAAGCCTGCAACAGTGCACAATATTATCTCAATGGCAAAGAATATGCTCATCACGGCAGACGCTTATGCAAACGACAAAGCGGCTTGTGACCGTGATAGAAACGCCAAATTGCCTGCCATTTCGCAGATATATACAGCCTATCAGGCACGTTGTCGTCAAGCAAACGCTATGGATTTCGACGACTTATTGATGAATACGTTCCGCTTATTCAACGATAATGCCGACATCTGTAGGAAGTATTCGGAACGCTTCCAGTACATTCTTGTAGACGAATATCAAGATACGAACTATGCACAGGTGGCCATTGTGAAGCTATTAGCAGCACAACACCAACGTGTTTGCGTCGTGGGCGATGACTATCAGAGTATCTATTCCTTCCGAGGAGCGAATATAGACAACATCCTTGACTACCAAAATAAGTTCGATAATGTACGTGTTTTCAAACTGGAACGCAACTATCGGTCTACTCAAAAGATTGTGGAGGCGGCCAATTCGTTGATGAAACACAACGCCAGACAGATTCCGAAAGATGTTTATTCGGAGGAAAGCGAAGGCACAAAGATAAGCTATCGCCCTTGCTATAGCGATAAAGAAGAAGCCATGGTAGTGGTAAAGGAGATTGCAAAGCTACAGCGTTCGCAATCGTTTGAATATGACAGCTTTGCCATTCTTTATAGAACCAATGCTCAAAGTCGTAGTTTCGAAGATGAATTACGCAAGTCGCTCATTCCTTATAAGATATATGGCGGTCTGTCGTTCTACCAGCGCAAGGAGATAAAAGACATTATAGCGTACTTCCGTTTAGTGGCTAATCCGAACGATGAGGAGGCTTTTAAGCGCATCATTAACTATCCTGTGCGTGGCATTGGTAATACTACGCTGCAGAAAATCATTGACTGTGCGAACACAAACCAGGTGAGTTTGTGGGACGTTGTGGGCAAAGCGCAGTATTATCACTTAGATGTAAACAAGGGAACAATGGTCAAACTATTGGCTTTTGTAGAACTAATCAACGACTTTATCCGCGATTTGGCGATGTCAGATGCCTTCACTCTGGGTTCAAAAATCATAAAAGAGAGTGGCATTTCTACCGATTTGGCGCAGGGAACAGCTCCCGAAGATGTATCAAGACGTGAGAACTTGGAGGAGCTTTTGGCTGGAATACAAGCCTTTGTAGAGGATAGAAGAGAGGAAGGACGCGAAGATGAGACTTTCTTAACCGACTTCTTGCAGGAGGTGGCGCTCTATTCCGACCTTGATAAGAAGGACGATGATAGTCCGAAAGTATCGCTTATGACGATTCATGCAGCCAAAGGACTCGAGTTTCCAGTAGTGTTTGTCGTGGGATTAGAGGAGAATATATTCCCCAATGCAATGGCTGCGAACTCTCGTCGTGAGATTGAAGAAGAGCGACGATTGCTGTATGTCGCCATCACACGGGCAGAACGTTTCTGCTTTCTTACCAATGCGAAGAACCGATACCACTTCGGAACGATGCAATTTAATAATCCGAGCCGCTTCTTAAAGGATATTGATGCAGCCTATTTGGACACGGAAAGCGGTCCTATCTCTTCCTTAGGAGGAAGCAGAATGCCTTGGGACGAACCGCAAAGGGGTGGTCATTGGCAGAACGCAAACCCTGTTGCCAGTCAGTTTAGGGCTGACCCTAAGCCGAAGATTACGGCTTACAAGCAACCCGAACGTGCCGTTGATCCACTGTCGGAACGCACCAAAGAACGCCTGATACGTGAAGGGGGGAACTTCAAAAGGCTATCGGCAGCTATTTCAAATGGCGGCCGTCAATACGCAACACCCACTCCATCGGTAACTTCCAGTACCACAACGGCAAACGGACTCACCGTTGGAGCAACCATAGAACATCAGCGATTCGGTATAGGAGTAGTTGAAGCAATAGAAGGAACTGGCGAAAACGCAAAGGCAACGGTGGCTTTCCGCAACGCAGGAACAAAGCAACTGCTACTGAAATTTGCCAAATTTAAGGTGCTGTAAGTTGGCTTTTCAAATTGCTTTATCGCATTTCTGCTTTTTGATCTAAGTGGTTTTTAAGAACTCAAATAGTGTTGTAAAAAACTATTTTAAGCGTAAAAAGAAGACGAAATAAATGTAAAGATTTTACAGAACAACATTTTTCGTGTAACTATGTAATATCCAACGTGTTACAATACCTATTGTTTTACGTCGTAAAAGTGCCTGTTTTGCCGTGCAAAACAGGCACTTTTGCGTTGCAATATAGGCGCTTTTACAACGCAAAAGCGATTCTATTGATTTTAGCATGTGCTTTCTTTACAAAACAGAAGCGATTGATATGCTGCTTTGAAGGGCGTGATAGATTTCCTATTTACCCTATACTTCCTAAACTATTATCATACGCTAAGACTGCTAAAGTCTTTAGCATGTACCACCTTCAGCACTAACCACGCCCACAAAGTTGGCTATATGGGCAATAAGAACACATCGTATTATTGTCTGTTGGTTCAAATGTTGCTTTCACAAACACCTCTTCCAACTTATCTTTCAAGAAGTTATCGAATTCTTCAGCATACTCCTTTGCGTTGGTAATGGGCCTTCCTCCCAGTGTGAGAACAGGCGAATAGTCGTAGGCATTAGCATGTTGTATGAAGAGCAATGCAGGACTTACAGGCTTGTGATTGGGGTTGTTGTGGGCATCGTCAGCTTGTTCGATAATGCTATATAGTACGGCTTGGAAGATATAATCGCTCTTATCGTATATTATTTTCTTGGGATCGAAGATTTCTTCAACACTCTTTAGTTCGCCCGCCTTCTTATTTCCAGTCTTGTAATCGACTACTCTAAGTTGCTCGTGGGGCGTTCCTAACCTTATCTCGTCTAAGCGGTCGATGCGTCCTCCTACTGATATGGTCTTCTTTTTTCCGTTCAAATCAAGCGTTATGGGCTTATAAACATCGAATTCATGACCTATTACGCGCAACGGAGCAGTACGCAAATCGATGCGAAGAAGCTGACGAAGGAACTTCTCTATCACCTCTTGGTTGATGAGCTGGAGACCGTTCAGCTTCGGGTGTTTGGTACTTCCCGGTTGCTGAAGAAATAGTTCTCGAGCGAAAGCCTCGCTCACGATATCGTTCAAAGTAACGTTTGCGTTGCCCGTTGTAGGCGATTGTGCCGACTTACCTGTCTTTAAAACATACTCAATATTCTCTCTTGTGATAACCGAACGAGGCAGAAGTCGTTCGTACATCAGCTGTGCTGCACAGTGGAAAATATTACCGAAGACACGTCCGTCTACGTCTTCTTCGTCGCTATCGTCGCTCTCTAAGAGTTCAGCAACGTACTTATAATAGAACTTTAGTTCGCAACTTCTGTAGGTATTGATGGCTGTTGGCGAGAAATAAGCGATGCGATTGAGCTTTTTCAGCACCGTTTCATCTTTGCAAATCACTGGTGTGGGCAGTTTCATCGGCTCTTGTCCAGCCTGCAACGCCCATTGTTTGATGTTGAGTTTGCTCTCTACTAACAGCTGCAACATAAAGCGACTCATCTCTCCTGTCTTCGTTCCTTGCGTGGAATTGTTGTAGAGTAACGTAACGTTTTTGGCTCTTTGGATTAACCGATGGAAGTAATAACTGAAGACAGCTACCTTGTTATCGATGGTGGTAAGGCCGTAAGCTTTGCGTACAAAGTGCGGTATGAACGACACATCGTTTACTCCTTTCGGCATGTTTCCCTCGTTGCAAGATAGCAACAATACGTTTTCGAAGTCGAGATTACGGGTTTCCAGCACTCCCATTACCTGCACTCCACGCGCTGGTTCGCCATGAAAAGGAATAGTGGTTGATGCGATTAGCTGACTGAATAAGCGGCGGAAGATAACGAAATCGGCTATCAAATCGCCTTCATTCATAAGCTCTAAGAGTTTATTTAAGAGGGTGTACATACGGAAAGTAGACTCTTGGAAGAGCTGATCGTCGCTCTCTGAGCCATTCGTCGCAATGGTTCTTACCATGTCGGACAGCCATGTTAGCAGGGCTTTTAGGTCTTTCTGACCGATGTATGGCAACTGTGTGCGCTCAACTTTCACATAGTATTGCTTTTCGATTTTAAGTTCTTCAAGTAGTTGGGCAGCCTCTATGTTAAGGTATTTCCCATAAGGGTGGCGCAATACATGGGCCAAATATTGCAGTCGGTAAGCCCTTTCGTGTACCGAATAGCCTTCAGTTTGCAAAGCAATCAGTTGACAAACCATCGACGTTATTGGCGTTTGCGCCAGCGGATAACCCGTTGTAACGTTCAGCAAATCGACTTCGGGTGGAATGCAATGGATAACGGTTTGCAGCAGCGTTTCGTTACACATCACCACCGCCGTGCGCTTTCCTGCTTGGTAACGGTTATTTTCTAACAACCATTCAGAGATATAACGGGCTTGCAAATTCTCGGTAGGCGCTGATATATAGCGTACTTCTTTGTCTTGCTCAAAGCAATTGTAGAGGTCGCTATCGGCATCAAATTCATTGGGAAACTTATCGAACCATTTGTTCATATACACGCCAGCTTCGTTCGTTGGCTTTAGATAATAATGGTCGTAGTCCCAGTAGAAGCGTGCTTTACCCTCCTTCTTTAAGGCTAAGAAAAGCTTTTGTTCCACCTCTTGCAAGACGTTAAAGCCCACAAAAATGTAGGTATCGTAGCGGTTAGGAATACTATTTTGCTCGATAACATCGCGATAAAGCATGCCCTCATAGGCCAAATTTTCAGCCCTTAGTTTTGCTTTGAAATCGGAATAGACATCGTACAGCTTGCTCCACAAACTTAAAAAGCGTTCTTTTAGTACGCTCGTATCGCCAGTAAAGTTGGCAAAGAATCGACTCAGCTCCGCCTTCTGGCTCTCGGTAAGATAGTCTATCGTATCCAATTCGTGCAGGTCTCGTATGTTACGAAACACCTTATCGGCATCTGCAAGGTTCTTATCGATGTCGTCAAAGTCTGCCAACAGCAGCTGTCCCCAGCTATAAAACTCGTCGAGCGTCTCTGTTCTGCCCGTCTTTTCCGTGTATGCTTTGTAGAGAACGCATAGGTTTTTAATCGGATCAGCGATGGTAAGGTCGGACTGTTGTCGGAATAATTCAGAGATAGTAACGTACGATGGGCTCCAAATAGGACCATCGGAGAGTTTCGCCAGTTCCTGATTGAGGAACAAAGCAGCGCGCTTATTGGGAAAGACAATGGCCGTATGGGCTAAGTCGTTGCGGTTTTTTGTAATCAAATCTCTTGCTACTTCTTGCAGAAAAGTCTTCATATCATCAAGCGTTACATTAAATATTTACCTTAACTATCGATTTATTAACAACATACCACAAGTAGCCTGACACGTTTTTATTGCCCATTTGCTGCAATATTTGCATGTATCTCTGCACTTGTTTCTTATATTCTTCGCGTTCTTTACCGAACTTAAAGTCTACCACAACCCACTCTTTTCCGTTGGTCATAACACGGTCTGGGCGGTGTTCTTGCATACTTTCGGTTGCTGCATCATACTCCAACAATGTGCATTCGTTATACAGTTTCCACTTATCGGAGAACCATTCTTGCACTTGTTTGTTCTGTATTGCGTCCTCAATCTTTTTGCGCAACTGTGCCGAAGTTATTTCATCGTTGTATATAATGCCCTCTTGCTCCAACTCGTTCAGCTTCGAAGGTATGTCGGCCGTCGTATAAATGGTGGAGAAAAGTTGGTGTAGCACATTGCCCACCTTGATATATCGTGACTTATCGGAAGGGTCTATGTCCTCTCCTTGTACGAAGTCTTTACTCTTATTACTTTGCTTAAAGCTTGCTGCTTGGGGGTATGTAGCGATGTTTACAACATGTTTTTCGGGCTGAACGAGGAAGGGATTGTCTTCTTTCTGAACCTCTTTCACTTCTGTTGCAGGCTCTAAAGCACCATATTCGAAGCTGATAGCCGATTTAAAATCGTCGGGAAAGTCTAACGAACTGCCCTCTAACTGGTCGGAAATACGTTCTAATATGTTTTCAATAACCTGCGAACGATTGGTTGAAAACGGCTTAATAGTCCACTTTTTGAGTGTCGATTCTCCCATTCTTGAGCCTGAAATGAAAAGGTTTTTAGCCGCTCTTGTGAAGGCAACATACAATAAATTCATATTGTCGATGGTGTTTTGGAAATGCTCTTCCATATAATCGGCTTCGAAAACTGTGCCTAACATACCATTCTTGGTATAGTCTACGGGCAGCAAAGGCAGTTTATTGAAAGGCGTTGGCTTGTCTTTTGTTTCGCACCACAGCGTTCCTGGCATCTCCAACGGCCAATCGCAGAATGGTATAATGACATTATCGAACTCCAAACCCTTACTTTTATGAATGGTCATGATGCGTATTCCTTCTATCTCATCGCTCTGAATGGTTTTAGAAGAAAGGGTGTTTTCCCACTCCTTAATAAAGTCGTCGATGTCTGCTGTATGGTCTTGCAGATAGTCGTTCAAGGTATCATAGAGCGTACAAACGTAAGAACTCTGACCTTCAAGCCTATCAAGACCGAACAACATGAATAGTTTATCCACCAAATCAACGATTGGAAGACCCAATAAGAGTTCCCTATTTTCGACGAATTCAGCTGGTAATGCACTGTTCAACTTGGCCAACTGACGCTGCTGTGCCAGTCTTCTTCTCTCCTTTTTATCGGTAATTTCGGCATCATCATCATCGGTATTGGGTAGCGCTATCAACAGTTCAGTATCGGTAATTGACTTTTTCAGCACTTCCTGATTGTAGAGTTTTACGAGCTTTCCGCGCGTTAACATATCGTCAGGGTGTGTGAGTAGGTGTAGCGCACTGATGATAACATTCACCGCCAGCGACGCATCTAAGCGGAAAGCTTCGTCGGAAACGATGTTGATTTCGGTTCCGAAGGCGTCCAAAAGACTATTTACTATATCTTGAATGTGGGTATTGGAACGAATGAGAATGGCTATTTTGCTTTGGTTTTTGCCCGAATAACCATTTTCGAATAGCGAACGAACGGTTTCAACAAGCTTGTTTAAGATAGCCTCTCTATAGTCTTTACTTGGCAGTAAGTCCACTTTAACGTAGCCAATCTCGTTGGTTCGATGCGTTTTCTGTGCCACATCTTCGTATGCTTGGCGCACAATAGCAGCCTTTTCCAGACTATTTTGTTCCAATTCATCGGCAGTATCGCTTACACATTCGTGCCAAAACGCATTGTTAAAGTTGATAATTCGCTTTTCGGAACGATAGTTGTAATCGAGCGTTTGCTGTTCGATGGGTTGGTTGGGAAACTCGTTTTCTATATCGTTTAATATGCCCCAGTCGCCTTGTCGCCACCTGTATATGCTCTGTTTGATGTCGCCTACTATTAAGTTTCTGGACATTTCTTGCGCCATACAGTTGTTTAACAGCACTAGAAAGTTCTTCCATTGAATTGTACTGGTGTCTTGGAACTCGTCTATCATAATATGTTTCAGACGCGCACCAATCTTCTCAAAGATGAAAGGAGTGTCGCTATCCGAAATCAATTCTTTAAGCAATGCTTGTGTATTGCTGAGCATAAAGCGGTTAGATTCCTTAGTAAGACTGTCTACTGCATCGGATATTGCATGCAAAAGACGTAGTTGCGACAAGTGCGATAAGGTTAAACGGATAGACTGAAACTCGTTCCAGTAGTCTTGATTGTAGGCAACTAAAGCCTTAAGTTTATCGCAAAGCGAACTCGTTGCCAACGCTTTTATAATCTCCTTGTCGGCTTTATCGCACTTGGTGCTGGCCCATTTGTCGGGGTTATCCATTGCTTTTTCAACTGCAACCTTAAGCGGTTCGTTTTTAAGCGGCTGGGTAGCGCAAGACTCAAGATAGGAATACAGACCACGAGCAAAGTTAGACGGTATGGTTTGGTTGGCCTCTCGAAGACTTTGGAGTATGTCTTTTGCAATGTCGTTGAACTCTTTTTGAATGGCATTTCGGCGGTTTCGCAATGTCTTTTCGTACTTTTCAAAGTCGTCGGCATTGCTCAACAGCTCTTTCAATTGGGCTTCGTGTGCCTTGTAGAAGTCTTTAAAGATATTCAAACCAAAGCTTTTTATCTTGCCAATGATGTTCCAGCCCATGTTATCCTCTATGCTGTTGTTGATGTAACTGCTTATCCAGCGCAGCACAGGTTGCCCTTCTTCCAGACTTTCTATCATCTGATCCACTGCCTTTCCCTCTATTTGTTCGATGTCGAGGTCTACTCTTAGGTTGGCAGTCTGGCCCAATTCGTGTGCAAGATTGCGCAAAACCTGTTGAAAAAAGGCGTCGATGGTTTGAATTCGGAAGTTGTTGTATCGGTGAATAAGGAGGGTTAAGGCATAGCGTGCATTGTTTCTTATCACCACATCGGGCATGCCTGTCTTCTCTTTCACCTTGTTGAAGTATTGTTCAGAGGTCTCTAATTGATTGGCAATACCATACAGTTGCGACAGTATACGCATCTTCATCTCTTGCGTTGCCTTATTTGTGAACGTTACCGCAAGTATCTTTCGGTAGTTCTCTGGGTCTTTCACAAGTAACGAAATATATTCTACGGCAAGGGTAAATGTCTTTCCTGACCCTGCTGAAGCTTTATAGACGGTTAGATGTTTTTCCATTCTGCCAATGCAATTAGTAATTTAGATGTAAAGGTAAGCATAAAAAATGGAATACTAAAACCAAACGATGGTTTATCTATCATTTAGAAGAAACAAGACGAAAGAAGTGCCATTCTATTACATCGGAATCGCCATAGCTTTGTAAAGAAAGTACATGCAGATTTTCGTTGTATCGGTTTTGCATTGCAAAAGTGCCTATATTGCAACGCAAAAGTGCCTGTTTTACCGAGCAAAACAGGCTCTTTTACAATGCAAAACAATGGGTATTGCAACACACTGAATACCAAAATGTTATACAAAACAAGGCTTTATGTAAAATCTTTACACTTTAATTGGGTCATCATCGCTATAAAGTGGTGCTTGTTGAGGGGTGATGATAGGCGAAAAGAAGTGTATAAGTAGTTGTTTTAAAGCTCTTATTTTGTGATTTGACAGAGGAGGATAAGGTGTCGGTACGATGTGTAGGTGAGGTGAATTTCAACGTTGATGACGAACGAAAAAGATGGATTTACGACCACAACGATGTTCTATCACGCCTTTATAGTAGCTACGACATAATGACTTACTTTACTTTGGAGATTGCAAAAATAGACTATTACGACCTTTCTCCTACTCCTCCTGTTCTTCAACACTTCAATCTTGTTGATGAAACAAAGGGGTAAAGGGGTTGTCGCAGAATGATATTCGAAGAATAAATAGACTGAAATAGTTAGAAAAAAGGGAACTTCTGATTTCTTCAGACCGATAGAACAACAGTACAATTGGCTGTTGCTTTAGAATTAACGGAGGTTAGAAAAGAGGTTGTAGAGCGTGATGGCAAAGGTGCCAAGTACAAGGAATTTGAAGGTGATATTGGTGAATTTGGTTCGCGTCAGCGCAATGAAGTGAGCGATAAGGGGCGATGTTGAAGCGATAACCATGCCAAGAAGGGCATCGAAATGCTGGGGCTGAAGGCACAAAAACAAGATGGAAAGGTTGTTGATGTGTATGAAAAAGCCGTAAAGCATGCGGTTTCGAATGCTGTCAGAGCTTTTCTTGCGCATGTAATGAACTGTTCCGATGATGGCACAGAGGATAACCCACGCTGCCGTTATTATCTGATTGATGGATAACAACCCATAGTCGGCAAGACTTCCAAAGTTGGTTAGTTCGCCAAGATGACGCAAAGCCCAATGCCATTCGCCATTGTATATCAAGATGCCGAGTGCTACAAGATTAGGCAAAAGAAGTCCGAAAAGAGAGGAAACATAGTTGCGAAGACTGGCAGCTAACAGCTTACTGGCAAATAAAACCCATACAATGGGTACAAAATAAAGGGTTTGCACCCACACAATGCTGCTAAATCCCAAACAAAGAAAGGCGTAAAAGACCCACCCCGGAGAGCGTTTGTCTTGGTAACAACGGAAGATACAGGTGTAGAAACCGACCATACAAAGCACCACACTGGCAGCTAGTAAGGACAGAAACTGGAAGGTTGCCATTGTGGTGAGCGACATATAACAACACGACACCATACGACTGAAGATGCGTATGAGGACGTTGGAGTTGTTCAACTCCATCATTAGGAAAGTGGAAAAAAGCATGCAAACGAAGGGAACAATGGCCAAAGAGTCGTTTATACACACTGTTGCCCACACTGCAGTAGAAAGAATGGACACTACAGTGAGCGTCCATCGGCTTTCAGCAATTGTGTTTTGTATATACTTTCCTATCATTATCCTGTCCTTCAGACGTTTCTCTTATAAGTCGCTACCGATGTCTCTGCGGAAGTATTTGCCTGTAAACTTTATCTTTTCTGCTTCTGTGAAACTCTTAAGAAGGGCTTCGTCTTTGTTTGTTCCGTATGATGATACGGCAATAACGCGGCCTCCGTTAGTTACAATCTGACCATCTTTCAGAGCTGTTCCGCTGTGGAAGACAACTGTATCGCCCACGCTATCAAGGCCACTGATGGCATATCCCTTCGTATAATCGCCTGGATAACCGCCGCTTACAAGCATAACACAAACCACAGAACGGTCGTCGAACACTACATTACAGCTGTCAAGGGTGCCATTGGCAACGCCTTCGAAGAGGTCTACAATGTCGCTCATCAGACGCAACATAACGCTTTCGGTTTCTGGATCGCCCATACGACAGTTGTATTCTATCACCATTGGCTCGCCATCAACGTTGATTAGTCCAAAGAAAATGAAACCTTTGTAGTCGATTCCTTCTGCTTTCAAACCGTCTACAGTTGGTTTAATGATGCGTTTCTCTACCTTTTGCATCCATTCAGCAGTTGCAAAAGGCACTGGCGACACGCTTCCCATGCCACCAGTGTTAAGTCCTGTGTCGCCTTCACCGATGCGCTTGTAATCCTTTGCTTCGGGAAGTATCTTATAGTTTGTACCATCTGTGAGTACAAACACCGAACATTCGATACCTGAAAGGAACTCTTCGATAACGACTTTTGCCGACGCATTGCCGAACATACCGCCAAGCATCTGCTTGAATTCGTGCTTCGCTTCGTCTAAAGTAGGCAATATGAGCACGCCTTTGCCTGCTGCCAAGCCGTCAGCTTTGAGCACATAAGGGGCTTTTAGCGTCTCAAGGAACTTCAATCCTTCCTCTATCGTGGTACCATCGAAGGTCGCATAGGCTGCAGTAGGTATGGCATGGCGCTGCATAAAGGCTTTGGCGAAGTCTTTACTGCCTTCAAGTACAGCACCTTTCAACGACGGTCCGATGACAGGAATGTGCTTTGTGCGTGCGTCTTGCTTGAATTCGTCGTATATTCCACGCACTAATGGGTCTTCAGGACCTACTACTACCATGTCGATAGCATTGTCTGCGGCAAACGTTTTGAGCTTTTCGAACTCGTTTACTCCAATGGCTACGTTTTCGCCACAGTCGTTTGTGCCTGCATTGCCTGGCGCAATGAATAGCTTTTCGCACTTTTTGCTTTGGGCAATCTTCCACGCTAAGGCGTGTTCACGACCTCCGCTACCTAACAATAATATCTTCATAAGCACCTTTCTACTCCCATATCGGAAGGATTTATAGTTTTACTTTACGTTTCGTTTGATGAAAACTTACTTCAAATAGTCTTCGAAATACTGTGTTATTCTTTCGTGCAAGTGAACGCTTTGGTGGCCTCTCATGTTGTGAGGTTCGCCTGGATACACGAAGAAATCGGGTTGAGTGCCAGCAGCGATACACGCTTTAAGGAAAGACAAGCAGTGTTGTGGCAACACAACTGGGTCGTTCATACCAGTGATAATCTGCAACTTACCCTTCAAATCTTTAGCCTTTGGCAAGAGAGAAGTCTTTGCATAGCCTTCTGGATTGCTCTCTGGTGTGTCCATATAGCGCTCGCCGTACATGGCTTCGTACCACTTCCAGTCGATAACAGGGCCACCTGCAACTCCCACTTTGAAGGTTTCAGGGTAGTTAGTGATAAGAGATATCGTCATAAAGCCACCAAATGACCAACCGTGAACACCAATACGGTCGGCATCTACGTATGGTAATGATTTCAAAAACTTAACTCCTTGCATCTGATCGCGCATCTCTACTTGTCCGAGTTGGCGGAATGTTGCTTGCTCAAACGCTCTTCCACGATTCTCACTACCACGATTGTCGAGAATGAAAAGCAAGTAACCTTTCTGTGCCATATAGGTTTCCCATGAACGAGAACCATAGTTCCAGCTTGCATCTACATTGTGGGCGTGTGGTCCACCATATACATATACAACGGTTGGATACTTCTTTGATGGATCGAAACCGATTGGCTTAACCATGCGCCAATAGAGATCGGTGGTGCCATCGTCAGCTTTTAGCGAGCCTGAGGTAAACTCTGGAACGTTGTAACCAGCCCAAGGGTTCTTCGCAGTAAGCCAATTCTTGATGGTTGGCTTTGCTCCTGTAGCGGTAATAATGTCTATCTTACGTGGTACGGTAGGCTCGGTATAGTTGTCAACCAAGTACTTTCCGCTACCACTTAGCGTTGCGTAGTGATAACCACGGCCATTATCTAAGAGGGTGCGAGCGCCATTTTCAACGCTAACACTCCATGTATTGCGCTGTATTGGGCTACATTCGTTAGACACATAGATGATTGATTTCGTCTTGTTATTAAATCCAAGCACGTCCATTACCACCCAATTGCCCTTCGTTATCTGCTTTATCTGCTTGCCATCTTTATTAAATAGGTATAGATGATTGTAGCCGTCCTTCTGTGTTTGCATCACAAATTGGTCGGCATTCCATGGCAAAAAGAGGATAGGATGCGATGGTTCAACGTACTTAGCGTCTGTTTCGCGATACAATTCAGTTATTTTGCTACCTGTTTCGGCATTGTATGACACCAAACGACAATCGTTTTGGTCGCGATTTAGCTCGAACATGTAAATGGTTTTGCTATCTGGACTCCACTGAATATTAGTGAAATAGCGGTCGGTTGGGTCGCCAGCGTCGAGGTAAACAGTCTTACCTGTATTGATATCGTAGACTCCTACTGTTACCTTATGCGATGTTTCGCCTGCCATAGGGTACTTGGTAGGTTCTGGAGTAGCTATTCTTGATTCGCCTTTTGCTGGTTTCCAATCTATTTCTGGTATGTGAACGAGTGGATAATCAGTTACCATGCTTTGGTCCATGCGGTAGAATGCTAAGCGATTGCCCGATGGGCTCCAGTACAAACCGCCCTTAATACCGAATTCATCACGGTGTACGGCTTGACCATAGACTATGCTTCGTGAGCCATCGTTAGTGAGTTGCTTTGCAGTTCCGTTCTTATTGACAACGTATAGTTGGTCTTTTAGGACATAAGCAAGCGCTCCTGACACCTTATTATAGTCTTGTGCCTGTACGCCTGCAATACTTTTCATTGTGCTTTCAAGCTTTTTAGCCTTGAAATCTACAGCCAATGTTTCCTTACCTGTAGCGATTTTCACTACCGAACGGTCTGCATAAGGGAATGAAACAGAGTAAAGTGAACGCACTTGGCAATCGGAATTATCCTTTGCTACAATTGTATTGATGTCGTCAAGCGTAAAGAGCGTAGTTTCTTTGAGTGTTTGTGGATTTACAATAGTACAACGGTCGTTGTCCATACGCACGAGTTGGTCGCCCCACCATGTGGTGTAGCGAGTTTCAGCACGCATCTTTTGGAAGTTTTTACCGCCGAAGTTAAGTTCTTCGAGAGTGAATTGTTTCTGTGCCATAACGTTGGTTGGCAATGCAAGACCTAAAGCTGCGAATGCTAATCCTGCGCTTACGATTAGGGATTTAGTCTTCATCTGTATTATAATTATTTTTTTTTCTGAACTTTCCGCCTTTGTTTCCTTTATCAAATCGTTTACCTTCGAACTTCTTTCCTCCACGGAATGAGCCACGTTCATCGTCGTATCGGTCGTTATCACGGAAGTTTTTGCGTCCGCCACGCTTACCATTTTCGGTTTTCTTTCCGCCTATAGAGATGTTGTGTTCAAAGCTATGGAAGGTGAAAGAGCGTATGTCGCCTTCTTCGTTTTCCTCTGTTTCGTCGAGTCGTTTCTTGAAGTCGCGATTCTTCTTGAAGCGATGTTTCTGTGCCATTTCACGCTTTTCGTCTTCCGTTTTAACGATGCCACCTTCGGCACGGAAGTCGTTCAGCTTGCCATCGAACATTTGATAGCGACGGAATTCACACTCCAATGAACCATTATATACTGGTATCTTGATGCTCGGTTTCAGACCTATTTCGCGGAAACACTCCTCGCGATATGAGAGAATCCAAGCTTCGTTACCCATGAATTGGTGCTTTAAACGCTCGCCAATCATTTTATATGTGCCTAATAAATTGGGTGTTGAGATACGTTCTCCGTATGGAGGATTCATCACAATGATGCTCTTTTGCGAAGGCTGGGTGAAGTTTTTAAAGTCTTTATTTTCAATAGTTACGTACTTTGAGAAGCCTGCTGCGGCAACATTCATCTTTGCAGTGTTTACTGCTTTCATATCTACGTCGTAACCATAAATATGGTGTTCGAATTCACGTTCTTGTGAATCGTCATTGTATATCATATCAAAGAGGTCCTGATCGAAGTCTGGCCACTTTTCAAAAGCAAACTCTTTGCGGAAGACTCCTGGCGATATGTTACGTGCAATGAGGGCTGCTTCAATGGGTAATGTGCCAGAACCACACATTGGATCAATAAAATCAGTGTCGCCTTTCCAGCCTGTCATGAGTATCATACCTGCTGCAAGTACCTCATTCAGAGGCGCTTCAACACTTTCTTGGCGGTATCCACGACGATGCAAAGACTCACCACTGGAGTCGAGCGAGAGTGTTGCTTTATCTTCAGCCACGTGGATATTCAATCGAATATCAGGGTTGCTGACAGATATATTTGGTCTTGTGCCTGTGCTTTCACGGAACTGATCTACGATTGCATCCTTTACTTTATAGGTTACAAAGCGCGAGTTCTTGAACTCTTCTGAGTAAACTACCGAGTCTACAGAGAATGTTTTACCTTTCAAAATGTACTTGCTCCAATCTATTTTCTTCACTTCTTCGTACATATCGTCGGCACTTTGTGCCTTGAAGTGGGCGATTGGCTTCAGCACTCTAATCGCGGTGTGCAACTGGAAGTTAGCGCGGTACATCATTTCCTTGTTACCGGTGAACGACACCATACGTCGTCCTATCTGCACGTTGTTAGCACCCAGTTGGGTGAGCTCTTGAGCCAAAACCTCTTCAAGTCCCATAAAGGTTTTGGCAATGAGTTCAAATTCTTCCATCAATTTGTTTATTAAAACTTTCATCTTTCTGCATCCTATCGCATCATGCGGGTTAGCAGACGAGATGTTCTTTATTGTTTATGTTATTGTTATAATTGCTTTTCCAAATCGTTTTTACACCTACCCTTTCGTTAAACTTATTGTTGCGCTAACGTAGGACGATGGTATTAACTTTGCAAAGATAGTGATTTTCAATGAAAGAACAAGGAAGTAGCACTAAAAACTAATGAGAAAAGTGGACTTTTTCACAATTAAAAACCCCACCGCTATGCAAGCGATGGGGCTTATTTCTGAATGTTCAGTCCTTCGAGGAGGACTACCCGATAAGTTTTTTGTTTAACCGAGATACTTCATTAGTACTCGTGCATTACCACTCAAGCGTATTTTTTCGATTGCTTTTTCTCGTATTTGGCGTACACGTTCGCGTGTAAGCTGCATCTCTGTACCTATTTCTTCGAGGCCTTTTTCCTGGCAACCAATGCCAAAACACTCAACAACAATTTTGCGTTCACGTTCTTTTAAAGTGTTCTGTAACACCGATTTAAGATCGTCAGACATTGATTCGAAGTCTACTCCTCGGTCTGTTCGCGAGTCATCTCCCGATGCCAACATGTCGCTCATAGAGTTATCGTCGTCATCACTAAATGGTGCGTCAATGCTCATGTGGTGATTATCGGCGCTTTGACTTTGGCGAATGCGCGCTTCATCAATGCCGGTAAGGTCTGCCAACTCATGAATAGAAGGACGACGATTGTGTTTTTGTATGAACTCATTGGTAACTTGGTTTATCTTAGAGATAGCTCCTACTTGGTTCAATGGCAGGCGCACGATGCGGCTTTGCTCAGCAATAGCTTGCAAAATGCTCTGTCTAATCCACCAAACTGCGTATGAGATGAACTTAAACCCTCGTGTCTCGTCAAACTTTTCGGCTGCCTTAACAAGACCAATGTTACCTTCGTCGATAAGGTCGGTTAGGGAGAGACCTTGATGTTGGTATTGTTTAGCAACGGAAACCACAAAGCGTAGATTCGCCTTAATGAGCTTTTCCTTTGCTCGTTCGCCTTTTCTGCCGCCTTTATGAATCTCTTGAGCAAGCTCAATCTCCTCATCAACGGTAATCATTGGTTCACGTCCAATCTCCACAAGATACTTATCAAGCGCCTCGCTGGAACGATTGGTGATACTTTTTGAAATCTTAAGTTGTCTCATTAGATAGTATGTACCTAAAATTAATATGGTGTATAACCTCGTCAGGATAGACGAAATTAAGTGCAAAGTTACAAAGAATATATGATATAACCAAATTTACGAGTATAAACATTCCTCCATTAATAACTTATTATGAATTTCTATTGCAAACTGTGTGCCATTGAGTTCTTATACAGTATTTTATGAATTATTCTGTCAGATGGATTGTTTATGAGCATGAAAACAATAACCCCAAAAGACAGCTTTGTAGCTATCTTTCGGGGATTGTTGCCTTTTTGGCAGATATTATGCATGAGTTCCTCTCAGTATTATCTGCCTAAATTATGCCATATATTATTTTATGGCACAAGTTTTTATATTTTATTTCTTTGCTTTCTTGCAGTCTTTTTTGCAGTCTTTCTTTGCATTTGCTTTTGGACATGCCTTCTTGCAGTCTTTCTTACATTCTTTCTTGCAATCTTTTGCTTGCTTTCCTTCTGCCTTATCCTTGCAGCAACCTTCTTTCTTTTCTGCTGATTTATTGCATACTTGTTCTTTGTTTGCTGTAGACTTGCAGCAAGATTTGTTGTCCTGTACTTGTGCTGTTGCAGTTGTCAAAGCTACTGCAGCAATAATTGATAAAGCAATTTTACGTAGTTCCATAATTATTATTACTTATTAAATTAAACATAAATGTTATCCAAGATTTGGCGTTAAGTAGATTTTTTATTATCACCTTATCCAATCTTATCGTTGCAAATATAAGCATTATGTATCAGAAAACCAAACATAATGTAATGAGTTTGTTTATTTTTAACATCTCCCCTCCTCCATATTTGCTTTTATTATATGTACAAGAAGCAGCCCCACTTGCCTCTTATAATATAAGAAAAATGGGCATAACAAAATGTAAATATTTTTCTTTAGTAGTGTTATTGCATAACAACCTTGTAATCAATACGTTGCGATACCTATTGTTTTACAATGTAAAAGTGCCTGTTTTGCTGGGCAAAACAGGCACTTTTGTGATGCAATATAGGCTCTTTTACATGTTGAAACTACGATGATGACTTTCTCGCGAAGTTTTCTTTACAAAACAAGAATGGTTTTATGTGTGTGTTGATACATTTATTCAATGTTTCAATCTGACAACCATTAGCACACTTATTACTCATCAATATTTAATCGCAAAACTACATTTAGAGTTCGACAACCTACTTTCCTTGCAACCAACAAAGTTTAGTGAGTTACAATTTAGTGGGAATCTTTAAAATTATGGTTGCCCAATTGTTTGATGTCTACACCTAAAAGAAGATTATAAAAAGATGAGTTGAAGGTACGTTATGTTGCTATAAAAAAATAGAGAACGCACTAATTTAGTGCATTCTCTACCGTTTTTTCTGGAGGTCATCTATTGTCTTACGAGAGAACTTATAGGGTATGTAGACAATAGAGCGCCCCAGCAACCACCTCAGACTTCTCAGTCTTTAGTGGCTTGTGTTTCCAATTACTTCACAGCAACCGTAACACCACCATCTAAATGTCATAAAATTAATTCTAAATTTAAATGCAAAAACCCCCTCGAGAATAACTATTAAAAAACAAGGGGTTACCAGTTATTATATATTATTATGAACTTTCGCACTCCCCGAAGACTTGTTTCGTTGCAACGAGGAGTTGCTTTTATCATTTATTTCTTTACTTTTCGAGCTTCTCAGCGTTCATGATAACCTGAACGTGGTTGCCCGTTTTCAATACCATCTTAGCAATATTACCAACAGTCTGTGGTGTCATTGCCTTCATCACAGCGTCAAAGCCGTTTGCTCTATCAACTCCATAGGTTGCATAATCAGAAAGTACGTTTAACCAGTAGTTGTTCTGCTTCACTGCTTCAGTGTGCGTCTTATTGAGTACTTCTTTCGCACGTGCAATATCATCGTTGGTTATCTTGGTTTGAGAATCGAAGATAATCTCCTTTGCAAGCTTCTCTGCTATCTCTGTTTTTTCTGGGTTTGTGGCCAGTTCACAGTTGATAGTGATGTAGTTTCCAGTCAAATCTTCTTCCAAACTTACACTTGGCATTGGTGTATAAACAGCACTTTCCTTTTCACGGATAATCTCAAACATCTTATCCCACAAGTACTGTCCCAGTGCTCTTGCGTTGAGCTGATTCTCTAAAGTATATGCTACCTTGTCCGAACGATAGGTATCTATAATCTTACTCTGTGGATTTGACATCTTGAAACTAAAGCTCTTCTGTACCTTTCCCTTTGTATAGGTACGCATATCTACTAATTCTGCCTTCTTTTTGCTTGCAGGTATTGAAGCAATATACTTTTCAATAAGTGGTCGTATAGTTGCTTCGTCGAAGCTACCTACGAAGGTAAATGTAAAGTCAGAAGCATTATTAAATAGTTGTCTATAGAGGTCGAGTGCACGATCGTAGTTGATATTGTCAAAATCCTTCACATCAGGAGAGAGCGCATCAAGCTGTTTGTTGTGGTTATAGTAAGCCACTGAGTCTGCCATTACCATTTCTGGGTCGCTCGCTTTAGTCTCAAGCTTGCCCTTCATGTACTGTGTAACGAGCTTATAATAATTCTCATCCTTCTTAATATCGGTGAAACTGAGATTTATCATCTGCATTAACGTCTCCACATTCTCGTTCACTGTTGAACCGCTTATGTAGTGAAGGTCGTTGCTAATGCCTGCTTCTATGTTAGTCATCTTAGTCTGTGCGATGTTCGCAAGGTCGTTAAGACTCTTTGTTCCAAGTCCGTGTATGCTTGAAATCTCTGTCCACAGTTTGCGCATAGCGAGGCTTTCTTTCTTACCAATGCTCTTTCCGCCTGGTGCAGATGCCATCATCAATATCTCGTTAGCCTTAAGGTCAGTCTTCTTCAAGATAACTTTTGCACCGTTAGAGAGTGTCAACACTTTCGCATCGAACTGCTTTAATGGCTTCTCACTAACTATCTTGCCAGCCTTTGGCTCCTTTAACATCATTGGTTCTTCCTTAGTATTGTCTACATAAGGCTCTACTTTTTCAGCACGAGCTGCCTCTACTATAGCAGGAAGTTCAGCCTTTGTGAAAGCAGTCTTACCATCTTTCTCTTGCATTATAACGCTGATGGCAAAGTTTTTCTCGTTCACATTGATAAGACTCTTAGCCAATTCGTTGATGGATGCAAGCGGTAACACAGGCAAAATCTGGTTATACAACTCGTAAACCTGCTCGATAGTGCTGTATGGTTCGCCCTCAAGGAAGTTCTTAATGAGTGCTTGTGCGTAATCATCATTGGTGATTGTGGCGCGGTTATTATAGAGATTATCAAGCGAAGCCTTGTATGCTTCCTTTGCATGCTTGAACTCTGACTCCGTAAAACCGAACTGTCCAATACGGTTCATTTCACGTATTATCTGCGCCATTGCTTCCTTTTCCTTGCCTGATTTAGGCACAACTACGATACCTTCAGCATCACGAGTGAGTGCATGACCAGCATAGCTATCTACACTTCCCTGTGCAACAGTGATGTCAGATTCTGGTGATTGAGCTATCTTCTGCATACGGTTGTTGAACATAAGGTTCACAAGCTGGTACATAGGAGATAAGTAAAGGTATGCGATAGAGTTCTTTTCCTCTGGTGAGATATATTCTGTTTTGCGATAGAGCTGGAAGATTTGCTGTGAAACTTCCTGATGGCTACCAAACGCATAGAGTGTTTTTTCGTTGTCATCAACCATCACTGGTGTAGCTTTTGTAGCTTCCTTAGCTGGTTTTAAGTCGCCGAAGAGACGCTTAATGCTTGCTTCTATCTTTACAGGATCGATATCTCCAACAACAACAATAGCCTGGTTGCCTGGGAAATACCACTTACGATAGTAAGCGCGAAGGGTCTCTGGATTACACTTATCAATTACTTCCATGCTACCGATAACGGTACGACGACCATATATACTATTAGGGAACAGGTCGGCATTAGCAGCACGAAGCAAGCGTTGAATAGCGTTATGACCACGGTATTCATTGTGTACCACGTCGCGTTCTGTTTCTATTTGGTCAGCAGTAAGGGTTAAACCTTGCGACCAGTCGCTCAGAACGAGCAAGCAAGAGTCTACGCGTGTTGGGCGATTTGCAGCGATATCTGTAAGGAAATATACAGTGTGGTCAGCTGTCGTAAAAGCATTCCAGCCACCTCCTGTCTTATCCATGAACTTCACAACCGAGTCGTCTGGGAAATGCTTTGAACCATTGAAAGCCATGTGTTCCAACAAGTGTGCAAGACCGTCCTGGTCGTCTCTTTCTTGAATAGCACCAACTTTGTGTGCTATATAGAAGTTTACTTTACCTTCAGGATAGTTGTTTTTTCGAATATAATAGGTTAAACCATTGTCAAGGTGTCCCACCTTAACAGCTTCATCAACGGGTGCTTTGGACATTTCATCCATCTCGTTTTGTGCCATTGCAGTTGTTGCCAATAGCAAAAACGCCGCCATAAAGATGTTTTTAATTTTCATATTGCTCTTAAATTTAGATTTTATTGTTTGATTCTTATATTTGTTCTCTAATCTACTTCTCCGTCTCTGTATTCGAGGATGTCTCCTGGTTGGCAATCCAATGCCTCACAAATAGCGGTTAAAGTGGTGAAACGAATGGCCTTAGCCTTTCCTGTTTTCAGCACTGAAAGATTTGCAAGAGTGATATTCACCTTCTCAGAAAGCTCGTTTAGCGACACTTTCCGCCTTGCCATCATAACGTCAAGGTTTACTACTATCATATCCGCACCTCCCCTTTAGACCGTTAATTGATTTTCCTCTCTCATCTTTACGCCTATCAGAAATATCTCATAGACGATGAACATGAGCGGTATTTTATATAATCCTCCAGGCAAATCGAGTGTTTTTAAAACGCTCATACTATACCCAGCAATGCTGAACGACTCATGAATAAAGTAGATTTCACCCAGCGTTACCAGCCACAATACGACATAATAACTTACCGTTATAATCGCCAGTATGCGTATTAGCTTCAGATTTCGCACCTCAAATATATTCTCAGAGTTGCGGAAATTCATAAAAAGCTTAAGTGCAACTATCAACAACGCCACCGATAATATCACTACTAAAGAGAAGCCTATTGCCTTAATTCCTAAGAAGTAGTGCGGCGATTTATAGTTTATATCTACATAACGTGGCCATACTTTCTGTTCTTTACCAGTTTTTTGATTCACAAAGATTACTGGTTTAGCTTCATCATTCAACATGAGTGCTACAGGAGAAGAAGCGATCCAGTCTTCGTTCTTGAGTCCAATTCCATCTTCTTCATTGGCATCTTGAATAATTAAAGGACCCTTATCTTTACCCACGCTATTGAGTAGCGCTGTAATTTCCTCACCATTTTTGAGACCTCTGATAACTGTAACACTTACATCATACACTGTATATACCATCACGCAGAACATGATTATCAACAGTATTGAGCAGTAGCGATATAGTTTATTTGTCATATCAGTGTCTCTATATATATAAGGTGTAAATGCAAAGTGACTATCACGGTTTGCTGTTTACGTTGCAAATATAGACATAAATTTTGTTACTCACAAATTAAAAACAAGAATTATTTATTGTTTAACAATAATTTTATATTAACTAATGGTAATATATTACGACATATTAGGATTTGCATCGCCTTCTAACACCCACAGGGAAGTTACTATATAAAGTTTAAAAAGCGTTTAAATGTAATAACTTTATGGTTTTATTTGGGTATATAAGATAAAATCATTACCTTTGCCAATGGAAAATAAATAAACGCTAATTATGGAAAAATCAATAGTAAAATACTTAGGAAACTTTCGCGTTGAAGCTACATATGAGGCTTCAGGACAAACTCTTAGAACCGATGCCAGCAAGGGACCGGGCGGCTTAGGCGAATACGCAACGCCTGTTGACATCATGGCACAGTCGCTCGCAGCATGTACGCTGACCACCATTGCGATGCGTGCAAAGCGCGATAACATCGACTTAACAGGCACTTACGCTGTCGTTGGTGAGATTGTAGAGAACCCAGAAACACTGAAAGTTGAAAGAATAGACATAGAGTTCCACGTTAAGGGCAATCTTGATGCAGCCATGCGCAAGAAGTTTGAAAGCTTCGCACATAAGGGTTGCTATGTTGGAAACTCTCTTACAGCCGAGAAAAACTTTAGCTTTGTCTACGAGGATTAACCTCTGACAAAGACTGAAAGTAAACAATATATAGGTTGTTAAAGGATAAAATGATTAAAGGGAGAACTAAGGAAGAAGGGGGTTGAGGTGACTCAATCCCCTTCGTTATTATACTAAATAAATGAAAAAGGCTCATTGAAGCAACTCCCAAAACACACGACAACACCCCACGCTACCAAGAAAAACATTCCCAAACAAGTGTAAAGATTTTACAGAAACACCTAATTTTTACAATAAACTCATTATCAACACATTACAATACCCATTGTTTTGCATTGCAAAAGTGCCTGTTTTGCACGGCAAAAGAGCCTATATTGCAACGCAAAACAGGCACTTTGGCAACGCAAAACAACTACGCTCGAAACTTACATGTGTTTTCTTTACAATTCAAAAGTCATTTTTTAGGATAATCTTACCCACACAATAACTATGCGCTCTTATTTGCCCCATCTCCAAAAAACTACCTATACATATTTTTATATATATATCTT
The DNA here is from genome assembly GCF_015262605.1 of Prevotella aurantiaca. Classification (NCBI taxonomy): domain Bacteria; kingdom Pseudomonadati; phylum Bacteroidota; class Bacteroidia; order Bacteroidales; family Prevotellaceae; genus Prevotella; species Prevotella aurantiaca. The sequence continues at coordinate 100,633 of NZ_JABZSJ010000002.1, forward strand.
TTCGTTTTTATTTTGCCATATTCGACAGTAGCAGAAATGTAGTAAATCGTCTATTTACACTCCATTACGAGGCGCAAAAAGAATATTTTGCAACACTAAAACGCAATTTTTACTCTGAAAAAGGCATTTTGCAAGTCTACCATTCATATACTTTCCCAACACATTTTACACTCCTCTCTACTTTCATTTTTACCCAATAATCAAATAATTTAATAGCAAAAAGAAAGAAGAACACAAAGAAGCAATTGACATAAGTCAAGAAAACGACACATTTTCAGCCAACTATTACATTACATACGCACTTATCCCTCGCTGTGAAAATTCTTAAATTATCAAAAAATACATATTTTATAAAAAGTGAATTTTGTTGAACAAGTACCTTTTTTGTATCTTTGTAGCACTGAACAAGAGATTAATACTTTCGCACAAAATATACATATATAGTATGAAGAACAATACAAAAAGCATTACAGACTTTTCCCAATTGGTGGAGAATCTGAACGAAAGCGGCATTAAAAACAATGTTGCCGTTGTGTGGGCAGAAGACAGCCACACCCTTGATGCAGTTGAAATGGCGCACAAGGCAGGTGTCATCAACCCAATATTAGTATGCTCTCAGGAGACAGCAGAGAAGTTTAACGGAAAGTATGAAACCCTTTTGGCTAATGATCCACAGGACGCTTCGGAGAAAGCAGTGAAACTTGTACGAGACGGACGCGCCGATGCGCTGATGAAAGGCTTCGTAAATACCGACGTACTTTTGCGTGCCATATTAAACAAAGAGAAGGGTATTCTACCTAAAGGCAGCGTGCTAACACACATCACAGCAGCCAAAATACCTACTTATCCGAAGCTTTTGTTCTTCACAGACCCTGCCGTTCTGCCTTTCCCAACACATGAACAACGCATCGAACAGATTAAATATGTGGCCGATTTCTGCCACGCTTTCAACATAGAGCAGCCTAAAATATCACTTATTCACTGCTCAGAAAAACCTGACGGAAAGCATTTCCCATACACAGAAGGCTATCTTGAACTTAAGAAAATGGCTGCCGAAGGTGCTTTCGGCAACTGTATTGTAGACGGACCGCTCGACTTAAAGACATCGTGCTCGGCTGAAGCGCTGGCCGATAAGAAGATTGATTCACCCGTACAAGGCGAGGCTGACGCTGTTATCTTCCCTGATATCGAGGCTGGAAACGTATTCTACAAGACCATAACTCTATTCGCTGGTGCTGAAACAGCAGCTGTATTGCAAGGTACACAGGTGCCTGTTGTACTCGCAAGTCGCGGCGACACCGTCGAATCTAAGTTCTATAGCTTGGCACTTGCTACTATTATCTCTAATTCAAGAAAATAAATTACACTATGTCGTACAAAATTTTAGCCATTAACCCTGGCTCTACTTCAACAAAGATATCTGTGGCTGATGGCTGCGAACTACTCTTCGTAGAAGACGTTAAGCACTCTCGCAGCGAGTTAGAACACTTCCACACCATATTCGATCAGTACGAATATCGTAAGCAACACATACTTCAAGAGTTGGAACGCCGTAACATTGCGCTCGACTTTGACGCAACAATAGGACGCGGCGGCCTTGCTAAGCCTGTTGAAAGTGGTGTTTATAGAGTTACACCTGAGATGGTTGAAGACCAGCGAACAGCTGCTCATCAACACCCATGCGACCTCGGTTGCAAGCTGGCATACGAGATTGCAGAAATGATTCCTGGCTGTCAGAGCTTCATAGCCGACCCTGGTGTGGTCGACGAAATGGCTCCAGAGGCCCACATTACAGGTCTTCCTGAAATCCCACGCATCTGCATTTGGCACGCATTAAACCAAAAAGCAGTGGGCAGACGCTATGCGCGCGAGAACAATACAAGCTATGATAAACTGAATTTGATTATCGCTCACCTTGGCGGAGGTATCTCTATAGCAGCTCATGAGCAGGGTCGTGCTATCGATGCCAATAACGCTTTGTCGGGCGATGGACCATTCTCACCAGAGCGTACAGGTACTTTGCCAATGTCAGACATTATCCATTTGTGTTACACAAGCGGCCTTACAGAGCAGCAAATGATTAAAAAGATAACCTCACAAGGCGGTTTACTTGCACATTTAGGTACCAACGACTTCCGCATCATACGCGATCGTATCGACGCTGGCGACGAAAAAGCAAAGCTGCTTATATCTTCTTTGATTTGGAACGTGTCGAAAGCTATTGCTGCCGAAGGTGCTGTGCTCTGTGGAAAGATAGACGCTATCATTCTCACAGGTGGTATGTGCTTCAGCACTTACCTTGTTAATGAAATAAAAAAACGCATCAGCTACCTTGCTCCAGTAGTGGTTTATCCTGGTCAAGACGAGATGCTCGCCCTCACAGAGAACGCTGTTGCAGCGCTCGAAGGCAAGCAAGAGATTAAGGTTTACTAAGCTACGGGGTGAGCGTTGGGCGCTATTCGTAGAACAAACGATGGGTTTTGTGGAAACGCTTTTAGTGGTTTCTATGGTTCATAGAAGTCCTGAAGCAATTTTGTAGAAGCGCAATAAACTGCTTTCTGCGCCAACAAAACGACATAACAACAATATGGGTGGAGCGTGATTTAGCACGGTTTCCATTTTCATTCAGCAAGTTTGCTAATGGAAGGAACGTGGTAAATCATGCTCTTTCGTATTCAATGGCTACATCATTTTGGTAGTACGGGCTGCCCACTCCACCAATGTAACCCTGCAACTTTACCGAAATGAAAAACATACTGATACTTGCAAGGAAGAGGATAAATATACAAACGCCTTCACAAAAGCACACTACCGCATAACAGCCTAACCATCAACACTTTACAATACCCATTGTTTTGCATTGCAAAAGCGGCTGTTTTGCACGGTAAAACAGGCACTATTGCAACGCAAAAGAGCCTATATTGCAAAGTCAAAGTATATGTATCGTTTTGCAATCGTATATTTTCCACACAATAGTGTAAGTTTATACACAATTAGAAAGAATATGCAAGAAGTTTAGAAAACTTAGGTTTTGCAGTCCCAAATAGGACAAACAATAGAAAAAGGCAGGTACGAAAGCAATTGCATTCAGTACCTGCCTTTATGTTATTACACCTTATTCAGTGTAGAATTTAATCAGTTTTGTGATGGCACGCTGGCACACTGGACAGAAGTTAGGGTTCTCGTTGGTGCGCATTCGGCAATCAGGATAAGGGCGATATACACCATGTTTGGCATAGCCTGCGGGCTCGTAAGCGCCTATTTTCCACTTGCTTTGGTCGGCATTCGGCTTGTCAAGGTCGGCAGGTTGCGGTGTTGGAAGCGGTGTTCCCTTCTTTACCATGTCGGCCCACTTGGCCTTTAAGTTTACAAGCGTGGTCAGATTAGGTTCCCAAGGCTCTGTATCGCTTGGATACATAGGCATATCTCCGTAGCCATATTCGTCGCCAAGACCAGCAAAAGAGTGTCCGAACTCGTGTACAACCACTGGTTTGAAAGCTCTGTGTCGCACCATTGAGAGGTTATATGAGTTGAAAATGCCGCCTCCACCATAGTTTTCGGTGTTCACTAATACAATGATATGCTCGTAAGGAGTACCTGCTAACCAGTTATGAAGGGTCTTTAAGTGCAGCGTTGTAAGGTATCTGTCGCTGTAGAATGTGTTGAATTTAGAGTGCAAAGCAGTATTTTTCCATATTCCTTTGCCCGGATTTGAGGTGCCACTCTCTGCCGATGGCGATTTCACAGCCACCACATTGAAGCAGTCGCGTAGCGATTTAAAAGGTTCGTGGGCAAACAAAGCCTCCATTGCCGTGCGGCAGTCGTCTATGAAAGCGGGCATTTCGGCATCTGTATAGCCTTCTGCAATATAGGCAATGTGTATGCAACGCGCTGGGTCGGCAGCTCTTTGGAGCGTTTCGTAAGGCGTTATGTGCTTCTCACCGATACGTCGAATCAGTATATCCGTAGGTACAACGGTATGTGTGAGCGACGTCATTATCTTGTGATGGCTATCGCGTAGTTCTACCGTAACATCTACTGTATCTTTTGGAAAAGGCACAAGGAACACATTCTCGAACGACTTTGAGGTGGTTTTTGCCTCGTCGTAGGTGAGCCATTCTTGGAAAAGTGTAGAGAAAGAGTTGCGATAAATGACTTTCTGCGTGCGGTGGTCGCGTACCGTTATCTGACCATTGCCTTCTAACGGAAGCTCGCTGAGCCTCTGAGTCTTGCCATACCATCTTGGAATACGGCAAAGTTCGTCTACAGCAATGGCTTGATGGCTTGCGTTTCCAGCGAAGTTGTAGTCCAAACGAAGCGTTGCATCTTCGAAATACTGCTTGAATTGCTGTGCAAAAGCAAATGTGCTAACCAGCAGAAGCATTAGTAATAGATTAATTTTCCTCATATTAAGACAGGTTATTTTGTTTCTTTGCAAATTTAATAATATTTTTCTGATTTCACTTTCACATTATATATATTTTGTAGAAGCAGGGATATTATTCAACAAAAAGTTGTATTTTTGCAGAAAAGAAAATAACAATGAAGCATATCTCTTGGGGATTTATTGGTTTTGGAGAGACTACGGAACGCAAGTCGGGAGCCGCTTTTAACGCTGTAACCGAGTCGCATGTCCAAGCCGTATACAACCAAAATGCACGTTGCGCACGCACTTATGCTAACCTACACGATATTTCGCGTTGGTACACAGACCCACAACTACTTGTGAACGACCCTAATGTGAACGCCATTTACATAGCAACGCCACCATCAGCACACGCTACTTATGCCATAATGGCGATGCGAGCAGGGAAGCCTTGCCTAATAGAAAAGCCGTTGGCAGGGTCGTATGAGGACTGCGTACGCATCAATCGTGTGACAGAACAGACGGGCGTGCCTTGCTTTGTGGCCTATTATCGCAGATACTTACCTTATTTTAAAAAGGTGAAAGCGATTTTGCAAAGCGGTGCTATTGGTAAGGTGCTTAGCGTACAGATACGCTTTGCCGTGCCAGCAGAGGAACTCGACAACGACAAACTGGAGGAAAAACCATGGAGATTGGAGCAACAAGAGGGCGGAAGAGGATATTTTTACGACTTCGCCCCGCACCAGATAGACTTGCTTCAGAGCTTTTTCGGCATCATCGTAAAGGCACACGGATACATTGCAAACCGCACTGGCATGTTTGAATCGGAGGATACTGTGAACGCAGTATTCCGCTTTGAGAGTGGACTTTGTGGCAGTGGTTCGTGGAGTTTTACCGCTCACGATAGCGCAAAAGAGGACAGTATAGAGATTTATGGTACGGAAGGACGCATCGTTTTCTCCGTATATAACTACGATCCCATTACGCTTTACACCAGTCAAGGCATGGAATACATCGACATTAAGAACCCGCACTTTGTGCAAGAACCATTGATTCGGTCGGTAGTACAGGACCTTCAAGGGTATGGAAAGTGCGAAATTAACAGCATAGAAGCTACTCCTACCAACTGGGTAATGGACAGAATATTAGGCAAATACTAATTCAATGCTTACTAAAACTATCATACTTTGCTTGCTATGGCTGCTTTCAGCCCCTACAACAAGGGCAGAAAACGGTTGGAAAACCATTCATAATAATGATGAATGGCAATGCTTGGATAGTGTGAAATGGCAACGTCCAGACACTACTCGACGTAAACGCAGATACCAACAGAATGCTGGTGAGAAAAAGAAAGACACAATGAACGATGTAGATACCAACTACATCGAACCACAACGATACAACTTTACGGTGATGGTACAGAACACAAACAACTTTGAAGTGTACGTTCTGAACAGCCAACAAGAACACCATCTGACGCTTGCACCCGAACCAACAATGCGCATTGGACCTTATGCGGGCTGGCGATGGATATTCCTTGGATACACCATTGATATTAAACACCCTTTCTTCAACAACTCTGAACAGAAGGGAAAAGAGTTCGACCTCAGTCTTTACAGCGCACGAGTAGGCATCGATCTCTACTATCGGAAGACAGGACAGGACTTTAAAATACGTCGGTTTTCAATGGGCGACAATATTGATACCGCCCCTTTGAACGGCATGGAATTCGATGGTGTGGAATCGAAACTAAAGGGTTTCAACATCTATTATATCTTTAATCATCGCCGTTTCTCCTACCCTGCTGCCTTCAGTCAGAGCACTGTGCAACGCAAATCGGCTGGTAGTCCAATCATTGGAATAGGTTATACAAGGCACACACTAAGGGTTGATTGGCCCGAATTCTATCGTTTGGTGTTCAATAACCTCAAGATGAAAACCAAATATGAGGACGTTGAGGGTTCGCTTAAACCCGAAAAGATACGTTATACCAACATTGCCGTAAGCGGTGGATATGCCTATAACTACGTGTTTGCACGCAACTGGCTGCTCGCTGGTTCGGCTACTATCGGCTTGGCCTATAAGCATAACAGCGGAAAAATAGTGGAAGAGAACTTCTCGCTAAGCCGAATCATATCGAATAACATCGATATCAATGCAACGGTACGACTTGGATTGGTGTGGAATAACATGAAGTGGTATGTTGGTTCAAGTGCTATTATGCACGCATTCAACTACCATGATAATGGATTATCAACGAGTAATCTCTTCGGAAACGTAAACGTTTACGCCGGAATGAACTTCGGCAAACGTGGAAAACTGAAGAAAAATAAATCTAAAACTGCGTTGGAATGAAAGCAATAAGGATTCTTTTACTTCTTATTTTGCTCTTTATAAGCAACCCAACTACCACGCAAACCATGGGTAATAAGCCTACTGCGGAAGTAATAAAATATAGTCAGCAGGGCACAACGAAGGCTGTATCGTCTGATGCCAGCCGCATAGAGAGTCTGCTTGCACAGCTCTTACCGCTGCGAACGAAGCTATCTAAGGAGGACATCATACTGAAAGCTGCCCGCCACTTTGTCGGTATTCCATACGTTGCGCATACGCTTGACCGCAACAACGAGGAGATGTTGGTGGTGAATACAAGGGAAATGGACTGCACAACCTACCTGGAATATGTAATTGCTGTTGTACTTTGCGTGGATAAGAACCTTAGTCGTTACAGCGATTTTACACGTATGTTACAAAACATACGATACCGACAAGGATGTCTTGCCTACGAAAACAGACTGCATTACTACCAGTGGTGGGTTACCGATAACCAACAAATGGGCTACGTAAAAGAGATTTCTGCACCCAATCCGCCCTTTACAGCTACGCAAAAACTAAAGATTAACTATATGAGCGAGAATCCGAACGCTTACGATATGCTACGTAATCGTCCGCAAAGGGTGGCTACTTTGAAGAAGTTAGAAGACCAAACCAATGGTACTATCGTCCCGTACATACCCAAAAAGCAGCTTACTAACACCGAATTACTGCGCAAAGTGGTACGCAACGGAGACATTATTGCCATTACAACCAATAAGCTAAACCTTGATACAACCCACCTTGGATTTGCCGTTTGGCACCGAGATGGACTACATTTAATCAACGCATCGAGCCTTAAAAAGAACGGCCGTCAGGTTGTAGAACCTAAAGAAACGATCTACCAATACCTATTGCAGCGACCACAAAACACAGGCATACGCGTCTCAAGACTTATATTAGATAATCTTTGTTAATTCTTCCTAATAAGTTAATCTCACTACCCTTAAACTATCATAAATAGAAAGTTATTTAGTAACTTTGCACAGTTTTTATGCCGCTTAGGCTCGAATAAGTGCGGGAAAGATGCTCCGCCGCCTACCGGTTTAACCGTTTACAATATATAAAATGTACGCAATTGTAGAAATTAACGGTCAACAGTTTAAAGTCGAAGAAGGCAAAAAGATCTTCGTAAACCACATCAAAGATGCGGAAGAAGGTAAGACTGTTGAGTTTGACAAGGTTCTTCTCTTAGACAAAGAGGGAGCTGTCACAGTTGGCGCACCTACTGTTAATGGTGCAAAAGTAGTAGCTGAAGTGATTAATCCACTAGTAAAGGGCGACAAAGTTATCGTCTTCAAGATGAAGCGCCGTAAGGATTATCGCAAGAAGAACGGTCATCGTTCACACTTCACACAGGTAGAGATTAAAACAATTAACGCTTAAATTAGGAGGACAAGAAATGGCTCATAAAAAAGGTGTCGGTAGTTCTAAGAACGGACGCGAATCACATTCAAAGCGTTTAGGTGTTAAAATCGGCGGTGGTCAGAAGATTATTGCGGGCAACATTATCGTTCGTCAGCGTGGTAACAAGCACTACCCAGGTGAGAATGTAGCGCAGGGTAAAGACGATACATTGTATGCTTTGGCAAACGGTATCGTTTACTTCCACAGAGGAAAGTACAACAAGAGCAAAGTCTCAGTACTCTCTGAAGAAGCATACGCTGCTAAAACACAAACACCAGAAGCGTAAAGCGAAACAAACAAAACTATTCCAAACAAACAACATAGTCCCGAATTTCCAATGGAAGTTCGGGATTTATGCTTATTAATGGTAGGGTTCATACACTCTTCAAAAAGCTATATCAGTTAGAAAGTATAGGTGTGTTGGGGCTTTATAGAAACTATATAAAAACTTCAAACTATAACCATGATTTTGTAAAAAAAACACATACAAAAACCGAGAAGATTTGTTTTGTATTGCAAAAGCGCCTGTCTTGCAATGCAAAACAGGCGCTTTTGCCGTGTAATATAGGCTCTTTTACAACGCAAAACAATGGGTATTACAACGCATTGTTATACAGCTGGTTACGCAATATCTATTCGCTTGAAAAGAGTTTACAATTTTTCTATCATTTCCCTACACTTATTACAAGATAAGAAAGGGCAACGACTTACACGCGATTGCCCTCTTTAGGGAACACTACTGTAGGCTTAAAGGTCTTCGCTTCTTCGAAATCCATCAAGGCATAACTAATGATGATGATTGTATCTCCTACTTGAACCTTACGTGCCGCAGCTCCATTCAAACAGATACAGCCTGTGCCTCGTTCGCCCTTTATGATGTAAGTTTCAAGTCGTTCGCCATTATTGTTGTCTACAACTTGAACCTTTTCACCTGCAATCATATTGGCAGCATCCATCAAATCTTCGTCGATAGTGATACTTCCCATATAGTTAAGGTTAGCTTCTGTAACCTTAACACAGTGTAATTTACTTTTCAGTACTTCGATTTGCATATTCGTTTAACCCTTATATTTAATATGGTCAATCAATCGGATAGGCGTTTTACCACAATAAACTGTGATGCAACCTACCACGTAAGGAGTATCGTCCCATGACAGAACAGGCAGCAAGGTGTTGCCATCTACAATATCGAAGTATTCAACTTCCAAGCCATCAACAGCGTTTATCTCTGTTACTACCTTGTCGTGGAGTTCCTGAACGCTTAGCATACCCATTTCCTTGGTACTCGATTTCAACACCTTATATATATGAGGAGCTATAGCACGCTCATCGGAAGAGAGCAATGAGTTGCGCGAACTCTTTGCTAATCCGTCTTCATCTCGTACGATAGGACACTCAACAATATCAATATTCATGTTGATAAAGTCTACAAGACGCTTCACAACAGCTATTTGCTGCCAGTCTTTTTCACCAAAATAAGCTCTATTAGGGCGTACAATGTAGAACAATCGGCTGACAACTTGACACACACCGTTAAAGTGTCCTGGTCGTTTAGCACCCTCCATGACTGTTGATTGTGGCGGAAACTCAAACTGACGTGTATCTGTTGTGGGATACATCTCGCTTACCGATGGCGCAAAAACATAGTCGGCACCACACGATTCCACCAGTTTGCAATCAGCTTCCAACGTGCGTGGATAGCGATCCAAGTCGCCTTTGTCGTTAAACTGGGTAGGATTGAGAAACACCGATACCACCGTTGCATCGTTCTGCTGCACACTTTGTTTTACCAAAGAAGCGTGCCCATCGTGCAACGCGCCCATTGTAGGCACCAATCCAATGGTTCTCCCCTGCTTACGGAGCTGGAAAAGCTCGTTCTGTAAATCGACAATCCTTTCAAATATTACCATTATTAAGTTTCTATATTTATGGTGCAAAGTAACAACAATTTTATTTAAAACTCGTAAGAATTCGCTAAAAATATGTCAATATTCAACCTTTTAAACAGGATTTCGATAGATAAAGGACTCAATTTCAAGTTTTTTTTGTAACTTTGCAAGTAGTAAACTATTATTAAATGGGAAAGAAAGTATTGTTCATAAACCAAGAAATCGCTCCGTATGTCCCTAATTCGGAGATGTCAATCTTTGGTGCAGACATGCCACGACATATGCAAGACGCCGGTTTCGAGATTCGTACATTTATGCCAAAATGGGCAGCTATCAACGAACGACGCGGCCAACTGCACGAAGTTATACGCCTTTCAGGCATGAATCTCATCATTGATGATATGGATCACCCACTGATTATCAAGGTGGCGAGCATACCACAGACACGCATTCAGGTATATTTCATCGATAACGAAGACTATTTCCAAAAGCGCTTAGCTATGACTAAGGACGAGTTAGGCAATGATTACCCCGACAACGGAGAGCGTGCTATCTTCTTTGCACGCGGTGTTTTGGAAACAGTTAAGAAGCTACGGTGGGCGCCAGACATTATTCATTGCCAAGGTTGGATGTCTTCTGTGATACCTTTCTACGTTAAAACGGCTTATAAAGACGAACCACAGTTTGCCAAATCAAAGATTGTTACATCATTATTTACCGAGCAACCCAGTGATAGTCTAGGCAAAAAGTTCAAGCAATGCCTCGAGTTCAAGAGCGCAGAGCTTAGTAAGATAGAGAAATATGGCGACAATTTCGACTTCAAAGAATTAGGAAAACTCGTTATTGACTACTCCGACGGTATCATACAAACAAGCAACAACGTAAATAAAGAGTTGATGCAGTATGCCGTAGATAGCAAAAAGGAAATTCTAATGCAGCCAGAAAACGAAGCCGATATACAAACAAGATATACCGAGTTCTATAATAAAATAATGGAATGAAAGCAAAAATATTAGCTTTTGGCTTCGCTCTTGTAGCGTTGGCCCTAACTTCTTGTACCGATACTACCGATGGAATAGGTGGTTCGCTTACAGATCAAGCAGACAAACTTAACGTACAAGCCGATACATTTAATATTGGTTCGCACAGCGTTTTGGCCAGCAACATCATCTCAAGGTCGTCCGATGGCTTCCTGGGAAAGATGAAAGACCCCGAAACACAGTCGGATGTAACAGCTAATCTCATGACGCAACTCTATGTGTTGCCTAACTATGAGATGCCAGAACAAGGCATTGTAACGAGCAAAGACGCCAATGGCAACATCATTGCAGACTCTTGCGAACTGCGTTTGTACTACTCTACTCACTTCGGAGACTCTCTGGCGTTGATGAAAATCACTACTTACGAGCTTGATAAGCCCGCTAAAGAAGGCCGACAATACTATTCTAACTTTGATCCAGAGGCTGAAGGATACATCAGAACAGCCGCTAACAATGGGTTAGAAGTAAGTAGTACCTACACATTAACCGAGTTTTCGGTGCCCGACAGCATTAAAAAAGACAAGAACCATACGCCAAGTATACGCGTAAAGCTAAACGATGCGTACACAGATAAGGCTGGAAAGACCTACAATAACTATGGAACGTACATGATGCAGCAGTATTATGCGAATCCAAACAACTTCCATAACATCTACAATTTCCTCAATAATGTGTGCCCAGGGTTCTACTTTAAGGTAACGAATGGCTTGGGTTCGATTGCTGGAATAGCTGCCGTACAGCTTGTAATATACTATAAGTATAAGGATACGAAGGACGGAAACAAGGTAAAAACAGGTACAACACACCTTACCAGCACTGAGGAAGTATTGCAGTTGACCAACTTTGTGTTCGATAAAAACCAGCTACAGGCACTCGCCAGCAACAATAATGCATCGTATTTGAAGACACCTGCAGGTTTGTTTACCGAAATAGAGCTTCCTATAAACGACATTATGAACGGACATGAGAACGACACTTTGAACTCAGCTAAGTTTGAATTGCAGCGTTATGTTAATCAAACGGCATCGAGTTACAACATGGGCATACCAGGTTATGTACTTCTTTTGCCAACCGAAAAGGCTGAGTCTTTCTTCAACGAAAGCAAGATTCCAGACAATAAAACATCGTTCCTTGCTGTCTATAACCAACAAACGAACAGCTATAAGTTCAATAATGTAGAAGGACTCATCAACTATTTCGTTCAAAACCGCGCAACAGCAGGTAGCAATGCAAACTGGGGTAAAGCCCTTGTAATACCTGTTGAGGTTACAACAACGAAAGATGAGAACGAAAATCTTATAATAAATAAGGTGTCACACTATATGGGACTCACCAGCACAATGTTGGTTGGAGGCGATAAATCGAAGGGTAACATAAAGATGTCGGTGGTATATAGCAAGTTCCATGGCAGATAACTTTCTTGAAAAACACTACGAAGAATACGAACAGCGTAAGGCCGCTTGGTTGCGAAAGAAGAAGCACCTCAAGACGAAAAAGGTGAGAAACATTCGCAAACCCGACGACGAAGCACTATAAACATAGAAATGGCAAGAAGAAACACAAATGTTTCCGCTTGCCATTTTTTATTCTTTGGCATACCATTTGCAATATAAATTAAACAACGGCAAAAGCCAAATAACATTTAAAGAAAGGTATAAGAACTATATGATAAATCAGTTTTCACCCAAAGTTTCAGAGGTTCTGTCACACAGCAGAGAGGAAGCCGAGCGATTGGCGAGCCGTTCTGTGGCTCCAGAACACATCATGCTTGCCATTCTTAGAGGACGGGAAGGAGTTATCAGTAAATTGTTTGGGAATTTTAACCTTAACTTAGAGGATATAAAAAGACTGTTGGAAGAACGTGTTCGCAACTCAGAACAGGACCAGATGTCCTATCCTGCCGATATAGTACTGAACGAACAAGCTAACAATATACTCAAATTGGCTGTGCTTGAAGCACGCATACAAAGCAAACAAACTGTTGATGTACAACACTTATTTCTCGCTATTCTGCACGATAAAGTAGACAATGGCGTCAAGGAAGTACTGGAAAGTTTCGATATTTCATACTCTTTTGCGAACGAATTTTTCAAAATAGACAACTTTTCAACACAAAACGGCATCGAAATGGCGGACGAAGATGAGGACGAAACCCCCATCATGAACCGACACAGTGGTAGCGGAAGTAGTGCAAGAACAACACAAGCTACTGCTCCAAAGAGCAATACGCCTGTACTCGACAACTTCGGAACCGACCTTACAAAGGCGGCAGCAGAAGGCAAACTCGACCCTGTTGTAGGCCGAGAAAAAGAGATACAGCGTGTTAGCGAGATATTAGGACGTCGCAAAAAGAACAATCCTATCCTCATAGGTGAGCCTGGTGTGGGTAAAAGCGCTATTGTTGAAGGACTTGCACAACTTATTGTGAAGCGATTAACATCGCCCATTCTCTTCAACAAACGAGTTGTAACACTCGACTTAACAGGCGTTGTGGCAGGTACAAAGTACCGCGGTCAGTTCGAAGAACGTATCCGTGCCCTCATCAAAGAGATTGAACAGAACCCTGATGTCATCATTTTTATCGACGAAATACATACGCTTATTGGCGCAGGATCGACACCTGGCTCTATGGATGCGGCTAATATACTGAAGCCAGCACTCGCTCGTGGCACCATACAGTGCATTGGTGCAACGACATTAGACGAGTATCGAAACTCTATTGAGAAAGATGGCGCATTGGAACGACGCTTCCAAAAGGTGCTCGTAGAGGCTACCACAGTAGAAGAAACCTTGCAAATTCTGCACAACATCAAGGACCGTTACGAGGCACACCACCACGTTTCGTACACTGATGATGCCATTACGGCTTGTGTCAAACTGACAGACCGCTACGTAACCGACCGCTTCTTCCCTGATAAGGCAATTGATGCGATGGACGAAGTGGGTGCCCGTGTACACCTGCAGAACGCACAAGTACCACCCGAAATCGTAGAATTGAAAAATCAATTAGACGAAGCTGACACGAACAAAAAGGAGGCAGTGAAGAACCAAAACTTCGAACTTGCAGCCAGCTACCGCGACAAACAGACTTCAATAGAGAAGAAACTGCAGGAGGTACAGCAGAAATGGGAACGCGGCGAAGATCATAACAAAGTGGAAGTTGACCAAGATAAGGTTGCCGACGTGGTATCAATGATGACGGGCGTACCAGTTCAGCGCATGCAGGAGTCCGAAGGTGCACGCCTTGTCAATATGGCAGACAACCTAAAACAGGAGGTAATAGCTCAAGATAAGGCCATAGAAAAGATGGTAAAGGCTATCCAACGCAACCGAATAGGGCTGAAAGACCCTAACCACCCAATTGGTGCGTTCATGTTCCTTGGCCCTACTGGTGTGGGAAAAACCTACTTAGCGAAGAAGTTAGCTGAAACAATGTTCGGTTCTAAAGACGCTCTTATCCGCATAGATATGAGTGAATACACCGAAAGCTTCAATACATCGCGACTCGTTGGCGCCCCTCCAGGATACGTAGGATACGAAGAAGGCGGACAGCTTACCGAACAAGTGCGTCGCCATCCCTACTCCATCATCTTGCTTGATGAGATAGAGAAGGCGCACGGCAACGTGTTCAACATGCTGTTACAGGTGCTCGACGAAGGTCGTCTTACCGATGGCAACGGACGTTTGGTAGACTTCCGCAACTCCATCATCATTATGACGTCAAATGCTGGCACCCGTCAGCTCAAGGAATTTGGGCAGGGTGTGGGCTTCACAGCAGCTAAATTGAATGGTCTTTCGCACAACGAACACGACAAAGAGCGTGCTCGTGCCATCGTGCAGAAAAGCTTAAGCAAGCAGTTTGCGCCTGAATTCTTGAACCGTTTGGACGAAATTATCACCTTCGACCAGCTCGATCTCGCTGCAATCAAGCAGATTATAGATATCGAATTGCGCAGTTTGTTCAAGCGAATCAAGGAACTTGGCTACGAAGTAACCATCACCGACGCTGCCAAAGAGTTTGTTGCAACGAAGGGTTACGACGTTCAGTTCGGTGCTCGACCACTGAAACGTGCCATACAAAACCATATTGAAGATGGCATTTGCGAACGAATTCTTGCAGGAGAAGTACACGAAGGCGACACTATCTCTATCGACAAGAATCCTGACGCAGCAGAACTTACATTCAAATAAAAGTAGAGATACACTGCACTAAGCGTATTGTTGCTCAACAAATAGAAGACCGTAGTATGATAAAATTCATACTACGGTCTTTTTGTATATATGCATCTACTTTCGCATAAATAGACAATTACGCAACAGAACAAGCTCAACCACATAACTTCCTTATCACCAACACTTTACAACAGGTATTGTTTCGCATTATAAAAGAGCCTGTTTTGCACGGCAAAAGCGGCTGTTTTGCGATGCAATATAGGCACTTTTGCAAAACGAAAGAGCTTGTTTTGTTTTCTGAAAGTATTTTCTTCGCAAATTCAGAATAATTATACTGGTTTTCAGCTACTACTTTAATCGATTGTAAATTGGCGATTGCTGAAACGCCACTTACCTGCAAAAACATCACCTATCCCACCTTATTATATATGAAGACCCTATCCATTCACTTGCAACCATAGTAACTTCGGAACATAAAAGCACGAGAAAGACGATGCAACTCGGTTAGTTAAAATCCGTTAAACATATAATATATGTCAATT
The DNA here is from genome assembly GCF_015262605.1 of Prevotella aurantiaca. Taxonomy (NCBI): domain Bacteria; kingdom Pseudomonadati; phylum Bacteroidota; class Bacteroidia; order Bacteroidales; family Prevotellaceae; genus Prevotella; species Prevotella aurantiaca. The sequence continues at coordinate 116,423 of NZ_JABZSJ010000002.1, forward strand.
TTTGTGATAATTTTTTATTATTTTTGCAATCAGATTATAGCCAGAAAGAGGTTTGATGTCAAGACGCATCAGTCAGTAAATCTACAAATAATCGAGGATAGATGTTTCGGATAATCCTTTGATTAACAATTCAAAGCAGATAGATTACACTCGCATAGGACACTGAAGAAAGTGCCAGGCTATTTTACAAGCAAACAGTTGGTGGTTCTAACTGACTGTAAACAAGCGTACATAACTAATATCTAATGTAGAAAAGGCAGATTGTCGGAAAGCCAAAAGCTGAAGAATCCGACCGTCGGTGCCTTGCTGTGCATAGGCAAAAACTAAACAGGCGTGCTCGAAACATATCGTAGTTGCGCAGTTTCAGAATAAGGTTTTTAATAGATTTATTCTATTGATGCAGTGCTGCTGCAATGAACCTAACAGTATATTATAATATCATTAATTTATTAACATTATGAGAAGACTACTACTTTTCTTTACAATGCTCGTATTCGTTGCACTCGGTGCAATGGCTGAGAGCGTCATCACCATTACCACTAACAAGGCGTATGGTGACACTTTCGTTTTCTATCCCGTGCCTTTGACAGAGGGAACCATATCGGTTGACTGGGGAGATGGAAACAAAACAAGTTATCAGATAAGCCCATCTATGATGACGTATGAACTACGTAAGGAGGGCGCACTGAAGGGTAACACCATTAAAATATATGGTGAACTCGCTGAATTGTCTATCAACGAGCAGAAGGTTACAGGCCTAAAGCTTGAAGGACAGACCAATTTGAGAGGGCTCGACATGAACAAAAACGAGCTTACATACGCTACTCTCGACCTTGGCGATGCTAAGAACTTGAAGAAGTTGTCGTTGGCTGAAAACAAGATTCACATTCTTAACCTACGCGAATATCCTAATTTGGAGTTCTTCGACATCTACGGTAATCATGAATTAAGTACGGTTGCGTTTGCTGACGAAAACCCTAATATGAAGGTTATCACAATGTACGACTGCGACATTGTACACTTCTACGACACTTATAAGTTCCCTAAGCTGACAAGTGTAGACTTGCATAACAACTCGTTAATGGACATTAGTGTGCCTGAAGCAAACTATCCTTCACTCACAACGCTTAACGTTAGCGGCAATGCCATCACTGAATTGGACGTTAGCGGACTTACAAAACTCGAGGATTTGGCCGTTGCTAATAACCAATTGACCGAGATTAACGTTGCAGCAAACCGCGAATTAACGAGTCTTTCTATAGCTAATAACAATATAAGCAAACTGAATCTCTCAAACAACACAAAACTTTTAAGCCTTAACGTTAGCAATACTAAACTCACAAAACTTGACGTTTCTAAGATGGCAGGACTGAGAACGCTTAACTGCGACTCGCTTCGTATCAACCGTCTTGACGTGGGTGGCCTTAAATGGATACAGACTTTGTCGGCTAAAGCCTGCGATCTTGAGTTCTTAGACTTTACTGCTAACTACTACACACTTAGATATTTGTACCTCCAAGGTAACAAAAACTTCACTCCACAATCGCTCAACTTCATGTATCAAACTATGCAAGACCCTAACCGTCAAGGCTATGTTTACGTGAAAGGCAGCAATGGTGAGACTGCAAATGCAGAGAAATACCTCATGCAAGATAACTCTGACTCTCACTGGAAGATAGACGTTCCTGGCGACGGAACATGCTCTATGGAAGACGTTGTCATCACTCAGCAACCTTCAACAGGGGGTACTTACAAGGTGATGAAGCGCAATATGACTTACTCTGCAGACAGAGATGCTTTCGCAAGACACTACGATGAGGTGGGAAGCGATGGCAAAGTGGTTCCTGGTTCTATCCTTTGCGTGCGCTTTACTGCAGACGAAGGCAAGGAATTTAAGGGTATAATGGTAAATGGAACACTCGTTCAAGACACACTATTCACCGTTACAACAAACGCTGATGTAAAGGCTATCTTCTCTGGACAAGACGACGAAAAGTGCATCACTCTGACTGTTCCTGCTGGCCAACAAAGCACTTATGCTATCGGAGCAGACAACGATAACACTGAAGTTTCTATTGACTGGGGAGATGGTAAGCTGAAGAAATACGTTGCAAAAAAGACTTGGACAACCATCAACGGAACTACTGAAGGTACTAAGGTGAAGATATATGGCGACGTAACTTATTTGAACTGCGAAAGCTATCCAGGCTATGCTGCTGACAATAAGATTAGCGCTATCGACTTAACAAAGAACAATTCAATGAAGTATATAGACATGTATTTCAACGAATTGAAGACTATCGACGTTACAAACCAACCTAACTTGTTGTACCTCGATTTGTCTATGAACAAGGAAATTAAGAATATCGACATTACAAAATGTCCGCTCCTCGAACAGTTTAGCGCTTATGGTTTGGAAGATTTGGCTACCATCGACGTGAAGAGCAACCCTGAATTGCAGCTCATTAACCTCAAGAATACTAAGGTTGGCAACGTAGATCTTACGAAGAACGCAAAACTTATACAGTTGAATCTTACTAATTGTGGCGCTACAGACATCAACGTTGGCCACATGGCAGACTTGAAACAGCTCTACCTCAGCACCAATGCTTTGCAGAATATCGACTTGAAGAACAATACAAAACTACTCGATTTGGCTGTGATGGGCAACAAACTTACATCGCTCGACCTATCGAAAAACGTATTGCTCGAGAAGCTTGATGCTGCTCAAAATACGCTGAATGGTCTCAATTTGTCGGAGAACAAGTCTATCTGGTACATTGATGTACGCGGTAATAAGTGGAACGCTTGTCAGCTTAACGACTTCTACTATGCGCTACCAAACTATGTAGACCCAGGTAAGGAGGTATCTGGTAGCACCACTCCAACTAAGCTTTGGATTGCATCGGGCACTAATGCGAACGACGTTGAGCACTCTGAAACATTGCTTGCAAAGGCTAAACTTTGGGTAATGAACATTACAGAGGACGGCGACGGAACGGGTTGTAACGAAGCATACATCACTATCTTGCCTTACGAAAATGGCGATGTAACTGTGAAAGATGCTGCTAACAACGTTGTGAAGAGCGGTACTAAGGTACAGAAGAACAGCGAACTTACTGTATTTGCTACCCCAGCAGGAGGCTACGAAGTAGTTTCAATGAAGGCTAATGGTCAGAATATTACAGACAAGAAGTTCATCATTAAGCAAGCAACTGAGGTTGCAGTGAAGTTCGATGTGGTAGCTTCTGTAGCAGGAGTTGAACGTACTATCGCTACTGTTGAGGGCGGCAACCACGTTATCAACATCTATACAAGCAACCAAATTAAGGCAACCATCGTTGGTGCTAACGGCAAAGTGCTCTACTCTGACACTGTTTCTGCCGATACATCACTTGGTTTCCCAACTGGTATATATATTGTAACATTGCAGAACGGTAATGATACCGTAACCCGCAAGTTACTCGTTAAATAAACCTTCTCTCTGAAATGGCTGTCTGGCAGAATATTGTCAGGCAGCTTTTTTTATACCTTTAAAAGGCTTATATGACAAAAATGTGCTTATTTTAGAGTCGTTCTCTCTTATGTGACAA
>NZ_JABZSJ010000077.1:0-9818 GCF_015262605.1 Prevotella aurantiaca
ATGAGAGTTCTTTTGGACCTTATAAAAAGAATCAGCATAGAGCTTGTCAATACAAACTTTATGCTGAAATATTGTTTTTAAGGGACGACTAGATACCAATAAAAAACATTTGATATGTAGTATCGGCGAAAAATCTGTTCCTGCTACCATAAATACATATTTCCATATTAATATGTTGGGGTTTAAAGTTGTAATGGATAAATGGAAAAATATTAAAAGTAATAACGACCTTGATAAAATAGACTTATTTTTTACTGGCAACAAGTTTGAACATCTTTATATAAGTAAGGTGAAAAATTATAACGTTATTGATTCCATAAGGATATTTAACGAAGAGGTACAATACTTTGTTGTAAAAAACAAACCACAGTTTATAAAAGAAGTTATAAGAGAAATATCATTATGCGACGATTGTATCAAAATAGACACAGAAAGTAATAGCTTTAATTATAAATTAGATGTAAACAACAATGTTTTATCGTTTTTACACAGTGCTTTTAAACTAATAGAGTTGCCAAAATAATGTTTCGCTAAAAGAGAATTACCATAGAAAGCAGAACTCTATTTGCTACAAAATTGTGATATTTACGCCTGTTTATATGGCTTTATATGGGTGTATTTTGTGTGTGATATACTGAATTTTGCCTTCTTAATAGGAAGATGAAAAGCAACAAAAAATTGTCTTTCGTTCCGTTTAAATACTATTATAATGCGATATAAAAGTAGAATTACGCACTATTTTCAGCATTTTCTTCTCAACTATATTTTTCTGGTAAAGGAAATATATCTTCATTTTCGGGATAGTTTTCTATATTGCCAGATAGCCATAATTCAAAAGTTTGATAGTTGTCGAAGAAACCATAAATATATCCTTTCTTTAATAGGGCTAAATATTCGTTGATTGGTATTTTTATTAAGTTGCCATGTCGCATAACTTGCGATTGTTCAACAAAAAGTTCTTTATTATAAGATAGAAATACAGCCAAATCGGGAAAACTAATATTCTCTTTTTCTAAATCAATATATCCTAGCAATTTCCATATCTTTTTTCTAACGGCTGTTTCTTTACATGCTTTATATGTTTTAAATCCAACACATAACAAATCATTTATATCTGTAACAGGCTTTTCGGCAATATAATCGAATATTCCAAAACTAAATTGTTCTATCCAGCATACATAAACATATTTCCCATTGGATAATGCTATTTCATAAACATTGCCATATTTATTTTTACCCATAACCTATTTATTATTTTTCGTTTGTGCCATTTTCCATTTCTATTATTTCCGATAAAGAGAGTAGGAAAAAACTGCTTTGATTAGAAAGGCTTATTTTTAAGAACCTAATTCGATAAAGTCTTCAAAATAATCTTCAAACGACGAGAATAGCTTTTCTGGTTTTCCAAGAATCATTTTTTCTGTACCATTATATGCAACATTTACCCCATAAATAGTGCTATCGTCTAATTCTTCTTTTTCAGAAACCTTGTATAAAGTAAGATATTCGCCCACTTCGTAATTAAGTACAATAAAATTGTTTGAAAGATTTAGTTCATTTCTCATTTGCTTCGTAACTTCCACAACCGAATAACTAACACTATTTTCATCTTTTGCTATACCCAATATATTTACATCTCCAAAATTGCACATTCCACATTGCGATAAAAACATTTTGTATTGCTTGGGAAGTTTAATATTTAGTTCGTTTTCAACATTAAAAATTTGTTCGTTATCAGCCCCTAACCAATATTCAAATTCTTCGTTTTGTTTTAATTTTGTTATATAGTCCATAAATATTTTATCAATGACGTGTAAAAATGCCCCCAAAAAAGTAGTTGTTATTTGCAAATGGTAATAGCGTTTTATTTCATTAAATAGCAAGATTTATTTAAGCGTCCAATTCTCTAACGAAGAACAGAAATCATTAAAATTAGGAGCTATTTCTATTAATCCTTCTTCAATGGAATACTCATGGTAAAAAGCCTTAATTATTCCTGTTGAAATTTCTATCCAAACATCATTACCGCAGCCATCATCAGCAAAAGGAATATGAGTTTTTACAAAACATTCTAACTCCTTATCTTCTTCCAATAGAAGCTTTCTATTAGTAATTATATCTTCGATTTTTAAAAAGAAACCTATTTCTATTTTATCCCAATCAGCTTTTTCAACAGAATAAAATAAGTGTCTAAACATCATGGCTTGCTTTGGAAAAAAGACACCATCGTAAGTTTGATAAAATTGAATAAAGCTATTTATTTTATCACCAGTAATCTCCAATAACTGCCTTATTTCCAACTCTGAAAGTAGAGATTTTCTACCTTCATAAACTAACTTACTATCTGTAAATAGATTCATTTCTTATTTTTATTATTTATATACACCTTGCTTGTACATTGTAAAACCAAAAGTTTACAACTGCAAATATAGTTAGTTTGGCTGAAAAATCATCACCTTAATTTAATAAAATCTATTTTATATTGAACGTTTCAAACAATATCATGATTTAAACTTACGTTATAAACGTAAAGAATTACACAAAAAAAGAAAACGTATGCTGGAGATAGATGATAAAAATGCCTTCTTAATTTCGTCGGATATTAAAGATTGGCAAGCTAAATATGCAGATGTAGAAAACTTGCCAATAGAGTTTTATCTGAAATATAAAAACATATTGTCTACTTATAAAGAATTAGGAAAGAGCAAGAAAGAGGTTCTATCATTCTTTTCCAAAATTGCAGAAGATAACAAAGAAAGCTACGAATTTGTAAACGAGATAATTGATTTAATAGAAGGTTATTGTCGTCCCGATTTTAAAGTGTGGTAAAATAAGTCTGAATTAGCACACAAGGAACTTGAAGCGGCTGGTAAAAAACAATAAAATAAACTACATTTAATTATCATAACGACAGAAAAAGTGAATTTTTAGTTATGAAAACAATAATAAACTCTTTGATTGAGCTGGTTGATATTTCCGACAATAAAAACAGAATAGAACTATATAAAGAAATGTTTCAAAAGCTTAGAAATGAAACTGAAGAGGAACAATATCAGCTGATGAAACTTTTTTATTCTAATCTATGTGGGCTGTTGGCACATTCAGAAATGAAAAGAAATGAATATGATAAATTAAAGCTGCTTTTAGAACATTTTCAGAATACATACCCATCACACGAAGAACCGTAAAATACTGACTATGAAAAAGATATTCAATATAAAGGTAACAATTTGGTCGAAATGGAAAATTATAATAATTTTCATTATCGCCTCAGGATTCTGCACTTACGCATATAATTTTGTTTTTCCAGGTAGACCTAATTCATACCATATTGTGAAAGTACTTGGAGGACTAATAGTGTTTTCCATTATATTTATATACAAAATACTTCTTTACTCTTTAAGAATTGAAATTGATGATGATGATATCTCTTTTTACAAAAAAAACGTATTGGTTTATAAAAATTCAAAAGATAAACTATACAATTTGAGAATCTTAAAAAACACGAGAAACGACATTGTAGAATTAAAAATATGTTTTGAAGATAGAGATTTAATTTTGTATTCTCCCATAAAATTAAAGTACAAAGCTCAAAAAATTGACAATATAGAAGATCTGTTTCATTATCTTGTTAAGAGCTATAATTTGAAACGGAAAATAGTTTACGGCAGAGTACTCGGATTTGGAAAGAAATATGAAAATAAACTTATTAACGAATACTGGAATAAGAAATATATAACATCTGATAACTAAAGAAAGAATGATGAGACACTAAATAAAATAACTATATTTACAGTTGTGCACTTTTGTTTGTCAACGTACAAGCACCAATCAAATACACAATAGAGAAAATTGTTGAATTGATTAAGAAAAACACGGCAGTGATGCACAGATTATCTTTTACTGTACGTTGTTATATGAAAAGCTTTAATGCTCGTTGGTAGAAAGGTGATTAAATTTACACAAGATATATAATTATAAGTTATCAAGCTAAATAAATATGTTAAAACTAGGACTTACTAAAGATGCACCCGGTGCAAAATGGTGCAAGATATGGGAAATAGAACAAGAACTATATGAGTATGAAGCAGAAGGTTTCATGAATCGTTAGATAATCTTACACCCAAAGACGTATATTTAGGGCAAGGGGAGAAAATCAAAAAGATAAGAGAAATAATAAAGCAAAATTCAATCAAAAAAAGAATTTTTGATAATAAAACAATGAAATATCAGAGTAAATAACTACATTTGCAGTTGTGCACTTTTATTTGACAACGTACAATAAAAAGAAAAAATATTGAAACATTTCATTTTTATAATTATAGGTTTCTTTTTATTTCTTATCCCCTGTACAGCGCAGGGGATAGGAAATACTTCATCTATAGGTTTGAGCTATTATGAGTTACACCATTCCAATCTTCGCAAGGAAATATTGGATATAACAATTTCTTATTTGAAAAAGAAAAATATTCCTTCTTCAAAAAAAATGTTAGTAATGACTTTAACGCGCAGAAGTAAAGGGACTCTTATATCCATAGACTTACTGGATAAAGATGATGTTAGATATGATAATAAAATATTTGGATATACAAAAATTTTAGACTATACGTTCATTTTAAGAGGAGATGAAAAAAATTGGATTATAAAAAGGCTATGTAAACATAAAATACGATTTACTTTTTGCAAGAGGGCACCAATGGCAGATGGTGTTATTTCTTGGCTTTTTTTCCAATCAGGAAGGTCTGTGGAACTATTGTCTTTTAATGAAAATTGGTAAATAATGGGGGCATACTCTAAATCGGGAGTTAATGCAGTATTCCCTATTTCAATTTTTAAATAATATTGCCATAATGTTAAAACATTTCATATATATAATATCTTTGTGCTTCTGCATATCTGCAGAAGCACAAAGATTGAATAAAGAAGTTTTATATGATGATGCTATATGCAGACTGCATAAAATTCTGTTGCAAGCTTCATATTTAAATACTTCTGATACTCTTTATATTATTCTAAATGACAAGAGTATTAAAGTAAAAAAAGTAAATATAATTTCTAATGACTTTCCGCAACTTAGAGTAGGAGAAAGTCGTTCTATATATATACTAGACACAATGGAATCTCATGGCAAAAAACTATGTATACATTTTAATATATGTCAGTTAATACAGGAGTCTATTTCAAAACGCCGAATAGTTTCATCAGGATGTTTCGTATTTTTTTATAAAGTAAGAAAGAGCAAGTATTATTACTATACTTATAAAGATTATGGGATTTAGTCGGTAATGCTCCAAATCGGGAGTTATCCCAATAACTACCTGATTCTTAAAGAATGAGTATTAAGATTCCAACCGTTCCTTCCAATGGTTTTCAAAATGTAATCTATAAATATGATAACGGAGATACGTTTACATTAGTTCAAGGAGCAGTTTCACGAAAGACAGGAGATAAAGTAGAAATAATACCAGGTAGTGGTTTATTCGCACCTGTAACAGAAGTTAATACGACAGGACAATTGAAATCAGTTACTAAAAAGAGTCAAGATGATTAGAGTCATATCATTAACCTTTTTGTTTCTTCTTGGGTCATCAGTGATGGCTCAAGAAGAATATTTAACCTTAAAATGTGTAGATATTTTCTATACAAAAACTCACAACTTAGGTTTTGTTAATAAGGTTATATGTTGTCGTAATGAAATGAATGGAGATACATTAATGATAAATCAAAAGATTCCTATCACCACTGTTTATGATGGATTTAGGATCTATGACAAAGGATTACTTAATGGCATCTTTCCACGCAAGAATAATGTATATATAATTGTTATACAACCAATAAATGTTTCTGTCATAACCGATCTTCCGTACAATTATTATGCTATAAACTGCATCTTTGAAAATGATAAATCTCCTAGATTTTATGAGATTACAAAAAACACAAACGATAAATATCTTGGTAGTTATCAGAGATACATAGATATAGATAATAAGCTATACTTGATAGCCCATATTTCGAAGTTGTATGGCGACTGACGAGAACGTGAAACTTATACATACAAGTATTAGACATATAAGTAATGCTCCAAATCGGGAGTTATCCCAATAACTACCTGATTCTTAAAGAATGAGCATTAAGGTTCAAAGCAAGTCATCAACCCATTGAAGGACAGTGGATAGACGGAAATGAGACTTTAAAGAATATGATTATAAATTCTAAAAAAGAAACTATCAAAAATATGCAAGAGGAATGAACAGTTATAAGAAATTAGAATGTGATTAGCCGTGGTCAAATATGTAACGCTCGTTGGAGTTGATCATTCAGCTCCGACGAGAATGTATTTCCTCATTGCTAAAAAAAATATTTATGAGTTCATGGGCAGGATACCTTTCCAATTGAGGGCTTATGCTTGGATTTATATTTTTGAACTACTCCTAGTAAGTTACTACGCTTTTCGTAAAGAATTAATTGACACTTATAGATTTATAACGAAAGTAGATTTCACAAAAAAATCAATTCACGATGAAAATAAAGGTTTACATAACATCCCTTCTTTTTTTTCTTGTTGGCATGAAAATAAATGCTCAGAACGAAATACATGTTGACACTATATCATTTTGCTATTTTAACGGAATCACAAAACAAGCTCAAAATATAAATGAAATTCAAGTTACAAATAATTCAAGCGAAGATTATTTAACATGGATATCATTGATGCCAATAAATAAAAAATCGAATAATGATTTAATCTACGATTTCTTTAAAAAAAGAAAGGGTGATTTCAATTGGATTGAAATGATGTATGATAACTTACTAAATAAACGATCAACCTGTATAGGCTACTCTTTTGTCAAAAACATTGCGGTCGGTAAAACTTTCTCCTATTTCATTTCCAAATCAGACACAGAATTTTATGCAAATAGAATCGTTATTATCAAGAAGAAGGAAGTTGAAAAATGTTTAAGAATACAGATTGATGAAAGATGTTTTTTCAATTTATCTTGTATTTTTCTGACTGGGAAAAAATAATAGGAAATGGATCGTAACACAAAGACTATCAACTATCCCGACCATCCGGAGAACAATGTGAAGTATCACTATGGCGGTATCAACTCTTCTTACAACCGCATCGGCAGATTGATGCTTCGTGAGTGTACGTTGTCAAACAAAAGTGCACAACTTGACCTCCAATTAAGTTTGGTGTTTTAGTTATAATTATTAATAAAAAAGTATATTTGCACTATGACAACAAAAAAGAATTTTTCAGTAAATCCTAATCAAAGTTCTTCGGAATCCTTATTAAAGGATATTCGTCGTAATACGAAACGTATTTTCACTTCAGAACAAAAAGTTTTGATTGTGATGGAAGGAATCCGTGGCGAACATAGTATTGCCGAGCTCTGCCGTAAATATGGTATATCAGATAGCACTTACTACAAATGGAATAAGGATTTTATCGAGGCAGGTAAAGCTCGCCTCGATGGTGATACCATTCGTGAAGCAACAAGCGACGAGGTAAAGGAACTTCGTCAGGAAAACATTCGCTTAAAAGAAGCCCTTGCCGATTTGGTAGTTAGATATGATGTTGTAAAAAAAAGCTTGAAACTCATCGAATAAGCCCTATGCATGAATCGTATATACGTTATAGTGCGGAAGAGAAAGAGAGTATCATTCTAACAATAAAACGTTCAGAGTTAAGTATTGTTCAGGCACTTAAGCGTTTAGGAATTCCAAGGCGTACCTTTTATAATTGGTATAAGAAATATGCTATAGGAGGTTTGAATGCTCTCAGAGCAACACATTGTAGAGCACCGACAACGTGGAACCGCATACCTGATAATATTCGACAAATAGTGGTTGAACTTTCTTTAGAGCATCCAGAGCTCATCCCTAGGGAATTGTCAGTTCTTTTATTGGAAGAGAGTCAGATCTTTGTTTCAGAGTCAAGCTTTTATCGTATATTACACGAAAGAGGGCTATTAGAACGTATGGAGCATGATTTTATCTTTGCAGCTGATGAATTCCATCATAAGACTAAATTCGCCAATGAGATGTGGCAGACCGATTTTACCTATTTCAAAGTCAAGGGTTGGGGCTGGTATTATCTCTCTACTGTAATTGATGACTACAGCAGGTATATTATCCATTGGGAGTTATGTTCGAGTATGACTTCTGATGATGTATCCAGAACTATAGATAAAGCAATTGAGAAGGCAGGAGTTACATTCCAGAATCCTCCTTGTCTGTTATCAGATAATGGACCATGTTATATTGCTTCCTCTCTCAAACAGTATCTCTGTAAGGAATATAATATCAAGCATATCCATGGCAAACCCTTGCATCCTCAGACGCAGGGAAAGATAGAACGATATCACAGATCGATGAAAAATGTGATTAAGCTAAATCATTATTTTTGTCCCTCTGAATTGGAAAATGCTATCGATGGGTGGGTGAAATATTATAATGAGAGAAGGTTTCATGAATCGTTGGATAATCTTACACCTAGAGATGTATATTTGGGGCAAGGGGAGAAAATCAAAAAGATAAGAGAAATAATAAAGCAAAATTCAATTAACAAAAGAATTTTTAATAATAAAACAATGAAATATCAGAGTAAATAACTACATTTGCAGTTGTGCACTTTTGTTTGACAACGTACAAGCAGGAGACTATCGGACTTTCAAATTTTACGTGCAAATAAGGTAGTAAGGTCATCTGGAAGATAAGCAAAGTAATTTAAGGATATTCTCATGGAATACCCAAATCTCTGATTTGAGGAAGGCTGCCGTGAGAATTTCTTTAAATAGCATAGCGGTACTTTGTGTTCTTACGACCTTGCTTACCTTTGCAAAGGAAAATTAAAGCCAGATACGTCTACTGTAGAATAGTTGAAAACTAATCAAGATAGATATTTTGAAGATTTATCACTCAAAATATCGTATATAGGGCTTATTTTGTAACTTTGGAATAATCTAAGACAATAAAGGCTATGGTAAAGGTAATACATGTGCAACTGATGGAAGGGAGGAAGAACTATTATTTCGGATCTATTCCTGCAATTTATAGTGTACTGACAGCAGAAGATATTGGTATCAAGCAACGCTCATTGAAAAGAGTAGGGCTAAGCAAGGGAGGAGTGGTGCTGAACAAGAAGGCTATCATTCGAGCTTCGGAGTTGATTAGGGCGAAAACGAACCGCAAGGGAAAGGGAATTGAAAGTGCTGAAAAGTCCACTAAATGAAACGTTTGATATAATCTGATATAAAAGGTTCGATTCCTACTTTTTGCGACTTCTGTTATTAGCTGATAAACAGATAATTACAGATGCTGAATTTTCTTTACATGAAAAAGTATTTTTCAGCTTTGAACAAATTTTCGGAGAAAAAAGTGGGGCAAAAAGTAGGGCAACTTTGGGGCAAAAAGTGGGGCAACTTTTTAGTATAGATATATAAAAAGTCCCTAAGTTGTTGTAGCTTAGGGACTTAACTCGCTGTGCGATGCGGAGAGAGAGGGATTCGAACCCCCGGTGCCTCTCAGCACGGCGGTTTTCAAGACCGCTGTAATCGACCACTCTACCATCTCTCCAATGGTGATTACCATTTGCTTATTGTGAACAAGTGGTTGTTCCTTTAAAGCGAGTGCAAAGTTAAGGAGTTTTTCTGAAATACAAGCAAAAGATGCAAGATATTTTTACACGTAAACCTTTTTTAACAAACAGGCTCTCATTCTTATTATTTTCTAATGGCTTTGGCTTGCTTTAGTTTAAAGTTTGGCGTAATGGACATTTGGTAGGCTGAAAGCTCACGGAACGCTTTTATTTA
>NZ_JABZSJ010000078.1:0-9779 GCF_015262605.1 Prevotella aurantiaca
ATTTGACAGTCTCCAGAGATTCTTAAGAGGGAATTAACTGAATTACCCTAATTATAATTTTTTATTTTGTTATTATAATTTTATTAGGGTATAATTATTTCTTACAAAGCAGTAATTATAAAGTTGTCTAAGAAAATACTATATATAATATAAAACTACTATATAATGAATAAAGGTAGATCATTTTTGGTTCTTCCTTATAATTGTTTTATTTATTTGTAATTCTTCTTGTAATATCTTCTAAATACTGATAAAAAATTGGAGCTGAAACATTATTTATTTTTCCTTCTTTATATACACTATTGCAAATATACAACAAGTCGTCAATGTTCCCATGTAGTTCCATAATCCTTCTTGTAAGATTATTTGTGGCAAACATACGTTTCATGAAAATAGCAGAAAGTTGAGTTGGTAGTTTATATACCCATAATTCATTTCTGTAATATTTCATATTAATACCACGTGAAGCTGCTATTTTTATTGTCTCACGAATAGTTTTAATCGTAGTTGCCAATAGCTTTAGAGAATTCATAAGTTTATGAACTGATATTATACTGTCATTTATGTCTCCATTTTTCCCTATGACTGAGATAACTGCAGCGTTGATAGCCATGTGTATCCATATCCATTCCAACATGTTATAAGGGTTCTCAAGTTTGATGTTAGAGGACTTGAATAGATTGCAGATAGCCTCATAATTTGATATTGTTGTCTTATTTTTAGACTCTATCATAAAATGATTAAATAAACAACAATCAAGTTGAGCCTTTGTGACAAGCTCTTCTTTTTTTATCTTTATGCAACCTCCAGCAACAGGAAAGGCTAAGATATAATCATATCCTTGCATAATTTTATCAAGATATTGCTTGTCATACCATAGATTACAGCATAATAGTATTGTGCCTTTGAATGCTTCTTTTCGTAGTATCTCCATTACATTAGCAATCTTCCCTTGTGAGATACTTACGAAAATCATGTCATATTCTTTCTTTGAATGTGGATTTACTGTATACTCTTTTTTAACTTGAATACCTTTTGATGATTCTCTTCCATCTAATAATGTAACTTCAATATTGCTTATATATTCCTTATTACTTCCTTCCCGAATATAATGTTCAATATTGTGTCCAGCCTCTTTAAACACAGAAGCATAAGTTGTTCCGATAACTCCTAATCCTATAATTAATATATCCATGTTTATGTTTATTTTTGACAAAGGTAATTAATTATTTGGGCTTTCCTCCTTATTTTTGTAATTTTGTAAGTCTAAGGATAAAATAGAAACAGACTTAATAAGGAAGTAAAAGATATGGCAAAAGAGGATAAGGGACTTACCCCGATGATGAAATAGTTCTTCTCAATGAAGGCGCAACATCCTGGAGCATTGATGCTCTTTAGGTGTGGTGACTTCTGTCTGTAACCACATGGAATTCAATTAGTTATAAAGTAGTAAAGTAAAAAGTGCTTTATTGGACTTCAAAAGGGCCTTAGTAAGCGTCTTAAAGGGCATCTTTTGCAAGCCAATTAGGCGTCTTTTAGAAGCCAAAAGAGCATGTGTTGGTTTTGAATATAAGGAAAATAATTTACAAACCTCAACTAACAAGGGAATAAATTGTTTGTAGAAGACAAATAGACCTCGCACCTAATTACGTTTATTATGTAGTTTATTCCCCCGTATAAAAACCATCTAATTGGGGTAATCATACCATGTATGTGGGTTAATCTCATTCTATTAACCATCTACGCATTTAACGGAAGAACCTCATTTTTTATACAGAATATACTTTATAAAAAAGGGGTAAGAAACGGAAAAACTGAGTGAAAAGAAAAAAAATACCCGTATCAGTTGTGTAGTAACTGATACGGGTAAACGTGTGAAATAGTATGGATTATTTTTTAGTTGAGGAGGTTTTCGTTGTAGTCTTCCTCGTTTGTTTCAAAATGTTCTTTAGCTCCACCTACGCCATCACTTGGATTTCCATTTTCAATAGGTATTTCTATGGTTTCGCCCGAACCTGCTAATAGGTTTTGAATATCTATTGACAGCGTTTGTATAAATGGTTTATAATATACCTTTTGTTTTACTTTCATGGTGTCTTTAGCGTACTACTTGTTTCTTTCCATTGTGAATGTAAATGCCTTTGTTAGGCTTACCATTCAATTTGATTCCTTGCATATTGAACCACGAATTGTCGCCATTTTCAGTGCTAACCGATGGTGTTTCTATTTCGGTTACTGTTCCTTCTTCTAACACGACGGTTTGCTTAACACCAGAATTCTTATTGTTCAAATGGAGGAATGCGTGGAAAGGAGTTATTCTTGCACCCTCACCAGCTCGTACGAAACTACCTTTTCCTTCTTTTCCTGCTGGGTTGTAAATGTAAAGCATACCATTAAGATGCTGGTCGGCTGCAAGTTTCTTAACAAAATTAGCCTCGTAAACAGCAAAAAGATTTGATGTTCCAGAAAGTGTAGCCTCAACTAATTGTGGATTTACTTCTACGTTGTTAGCAGAAATTTCAGTTCCATCAGCAATGTAGATGTAAGGTTTGTTTGCCTGCATTTCGCTTTCTTTAGAGAACACGATGGTTTCTTCTGCTCCGTTGCCGCCTTTTGTCTTATTAAATGCATAGACTTGTCCGCTTGGTTTTGCGGTGAAAGGTAGAACGATAGTTTCTTGTTTTTTCTTTTGGAAAGATGAACGATAGAAAGTTGCCTTATTGGCTACAAACTTGTAAGGAAGGTCGTATATCATATTTCCAGCTAATGCAAGTTCGTTGAAATTATCATCTATATTCAATTTGAAATAGCTGGCTTGGCGCTCTCCATTATCTGTTGTGAGAACTATATTATAAGCGCGATACTCTTCGGTTTGCCCCATTGGCGCATATACCACAGCGTTTTCAGGTAGTCCGTTTAAGAGTTCGTCGCTTTCGTTTTTCTCTAATGGTTTCATATTCGATAAGTCGAGCGACACAAGTGCCTTACAATTTGCAAATGCGTTTTTAGCGTTTTTAGCCTCAATACTTGATGGTAAAGCAATGTGATGTAACTTTTCAATGCCTTCACCTGCAAAGAACTCTTGTGTAATACCATTCACAAAGAATGAAGGTTTCCATTTACCTGCAAACGAATTGTTGAGAACTTCAGCTTTAATATCGTTGAAAGTGTGGTTCCATGTAGCTTCGTTACTCTTCTTGTGCGCTGAAGCTGTAAAGTAACCTGGATACATTCCTTCTTGAAGAACTGTGTAAGTAACACCATCTGTGGTAAATTCTTTTTGTGGAATCATAGCACTGATAGGCAGCAAACCTTTACAAAAACTATTTGTTTTATAGATTTCTGGGTTTGAAGCAAACCAATGTCCTTTCAGATTAACGCTTTTATCGTTTACATTTGGCGCTGTTTTTCCATCGAACATATAGAAGTTGCAGTCTGCTGACAAACGGAATGCGTCTTCTTCAATGCTTGTAATTGAAGGTGGCAATATTACAATTTGAAGTTTAGTACCTTCAAATGATGCCAGCGGAATAGTTGTAATCTTGCTGGGGATTACTATTTTATTATCAGTAAATTTATTCTCTGCAAAAGATTCCTGTCCTATTTTAATAAGATTTGCAGGCAAATTGGTGTGTGTAAGATTCTTACAACCTCTGAAAGCACTTCTGCCTATGGCTGTCAATGTGGTTGGATAACCGATAGTTTTCAAAGCGTTGCAACCGAAGAAAGTATGTTCTCCAATTTCTGTGATTCCCTCTTCGAGCACAACCTCAGTTATTTTGTCGCAAAGACTAAATGCAAAATCGCCAATCTTTGTTACCTTATACTGACGTTTGTCTATAGTATTTATAAACGAAGCGGGGATAACAAGTTTGCCCTCAGCGTACTGACTAATAGCTGAATTCTTACCATTTCCAACTTCTGCAGTGCCTTCTCCAGTGATATTAAACCAAATTGGAATATCTTTACCATTCAGTTTAGCAATACCTTTTACTACATTGTCGTTCTCTAAGATAGAGCCAAATGCAGAAAGCTGTGCGCAGATAGCGATTAAAAATATCAATATATGTTGCTTTTTCATATCTTTCAATGTTGAAATTATAAATATATTTGTGCCTGATGCGGTTATGGGTTAAATAAGTTCCATGTCCTTTCTCCGCCAGCAATAGCCTCTACAGCTTTTTGTTCGTAGCTCTTACCAAAAATAGCAAAGAAGAAAGCTAAACCACTCATGATATGTCCACCACTTTCAACGTAGGTGTATTTAATAATGTTAGGGTTTTTATCAGTTCTCATTCTTTGGTAAGCACTTTCCGCATTACCGATAGGAACAACTTCGTCTACCTTTGAATGGAAAAGATAAATAGGATACTTTGGTTTCCAGTTTTCAGTAAGGTTATTAACATTCAAAGCTGAATATAGATCATCAAACTTAGGATTCTTCTCAGTTGGTTCGCCTTTTATCTTCTTAGACATAAAGGCAAAAACTTCGGGTGTGAATATTTCAGAAGCCTTTAAATAGTCTCCTCTCTTATCCTTATGGAACTTATAAAATTTCCTTAGTGCTTTCTGTATGTCAAGAACATTTTGTTCTTTCAATTCAATCCAATCAAGAATACCTGTCTTGAGAAATTTTTCTGTGAAGTAATCTTTTGCCTTATGTCTTCGCATATAAGGGTTGTAATCGAGCATACCTTTTAATATAAGAGGAATAGCAACGGGCATAAATACCTTGTCTTCTTCAACAGAAAACTTCATTGTAGCAATCGGATCGTATGGACCATCGCCACATACTGAACCACCTAAGTGAAGGTCTTTATCAAGAAAGTTAGTTTCCATAAAACGATGACAAGCCATTGCTACCGAACCTCCTTGAGAATATCCTACACAAATAGTTTTCCAACCATCTCTAATTTTTGCTCTACCTTTCTTACTTTTTTTGTATAACTCAATGCCATAGCGTAGAGCATCAACACTTTGTCGTGCTGTTATTTCCTGTGCCAAGTAAGGGTGAGCTTGATATCTTGTATTTCCGTATCCTTGATAGTCTGGTAAAATTACCAAACAATTATATCCAAGTTCTGAAGCACTTTTACTTTTTGCATGCATAATGAGCATACCGACGTCAGTTTTCCAGTCTCCGCTCTTGATATATTCAGAAGGAGTACTTTTATTATCTGTTATTGTTGCATGGCAACCTAAAATGATATTGTTAATTGGAACATCATAATTGGTTGGCATAGCTGCCAAGGCTGTTAAGATAATAGTCTCTCCTTTCGTGTTAATTGTGGGATAAGTGTATTTGTAATATTCATAATTCAATCCCCAACCTTTTGTTGCGTGATGCTCAGAATTGTCGTCATCAAAGCTGTTTGCACGCCTTGGAAGTCGTCTTTCTATCTCTTCGAAAGATTTAACACCAGTTTCAATAATCTTTGCGTCCCCTACATCAACGCCTGTTTGGATAGAAGAGAAGTCTTTCTGTGCAGAAACTGAAACAGAAAGCACAATTGTAACTGTTAGACACAAATAGCGTCTAAGGTTTTTTGATAAACTCTTATTCATTTTATTTTAGATGTGATATATTATACAAATTGCTTGTTAGGTTAAATCTCAAATTGTTTATGAGTAGAAACAGAGCAAAGTTTACTATGTAAAGCTTAGGTGCAAAGTTCTAAAAAAAACTCGGAATTAGCAAATTATTCATAGCAAATCAGTTTGTTATCTCTTTTAAAGAGAAAAGAATAAAGTAATTAATCGCTTTATTTATAATATTTTACAAAGTAATATTACTTTAATTTTCGGACTAAAAGAGAGTGTTAAAGTTTATTTATTCTTTGCAAGAATAAGTATAAATATTGTATTTTTGCACTTAATAATGAGAAAGATAGTCAAAATATTACTATTATTTTTGTTGTCCGTAATGATTGTATCGACGGCAACAGGCGTTGTAGTAATGCAATGTACACATACAGGAAACATTTCCATAGGCGAGATATCTATGGACGAAGAAAATTGTGAAATGGCTTCGAAAGACAACTGTATGAAGATACATGTGTTGAAACTGACCGAAATTAATCAGGCTTCACCACTGCATATTGACTTGCAGCCCCTACAAATTTCTTTACTTTCACCTCTTGTAACGCTTCTCATTGTACTACCAATATTTGTTTTTCTAGTATCGCCGATACGATTAACGCCCTATTGTTGGCATAGTCCACCGCGAAGGTATCTGCAAAAACTGACAATGCTCCTTATTTGATTTTGTGATTTTATAATGTTTTTATAGTCTGACGAATAGCATTCATGTTAATTCTTCAGACGCAATTCTTATATTCACAAAATCGAAACAAATGAATTATAATATCATATTTGCAGGTTTATTCCTGCTGTTTTCTACGCCAACAATGGCGCAGACAGATACTACAGCTATCAAAAAAGAACGCGAATTAGATAATGTTACCATAACTGCAAGGCGTGCTACGGTGCGTACATTGGGTGGTGCTATTAACGGACAAGATATTTTGCGCGACGAACTCTTCAAGGCTGCATGCTGTAATTTGGGCGAAAGCTTTGTAAATAACCCTTCGGTAGACGTTAATTACTCTGATGCAACAACAGGAGCACGTCAAGTTAAGTTGCTTGGACTAAGTGGAACGTATGTGCAAATGCTTACTGAAAACTTACCAAACTTCCGTGGTGCAGCGCTACCTTACGGACTTGGCTATGTACCTGGTTCGTGGATGAAGAGCCTACAAGTTAGTAAAGGTAACTCTTCAGTAAAGAATGGTTATGAAGCAATGACTGGACAGATTAACGTAGAGTATCTAAAACCAGAAGATGAACAAGGTGTCTCTATTAATATCTACAGCAATACGATGGCTAAAATAGAAGCTAACGCTGATGCTAATTTGCATATTGGAGGCAATAAGAACCTAAGTACGGAGGTGCTTGCCCACTTTGAAGACAACTATAGTCAACATGATGGAAACGACGATGGCTTTCAAGATGAGCCACAGGTACGCCAATACAATCTACAAAACCGATGGTACTGGAAGAGTGGAGGCTATATGCTGCATGCTGGAGTAGGTTTTCTGAAGGAAGACCGAACCAGCGGGCAAACCACACACACGCATCATCTTGCTGTAGGAAACTCTCCGTATCGCATAAACATAGGTACAAATCGCTACGAAGCGTATATGAAGCACGCTTTTATACTCGACCCAACGCATGGAACTAACATCGCTTTAATGGGTAACATGTCGATTCACGAACAGAAGGCAAATTATGGAATAAAGCATTATGATGTGAATGAGAAAAACGCGTACGCATCTTTAATGTTCGAAACCAATATTGCTGAAGTTCACAACCTTTCTGCTGGACTCAGTCTGAACCACGATTACCTGCGCCAGAACCTTATGTTAATATCTTCTTCGGCTATTCCTTCTGATTATGGAAACCTCTATCCGCTTATAAATAATGTGGAAAGCGAAACCACTCCTGGTGCTTACATTCAGTACACATACAACCTTCACAATCGTTTTATAGCGATGGCAGGTCTGCGAATAGACCATAGCAGCGTTTATGGTACGTTTGTTACACCACGCTTTCATGTGAAATGGATGCCAACTGATTTCATTACGCTCCGTCTTTCGGCTGGAAAAGGATATCGAAGTCCGCGCGCTTTAGCAGAAAACAACTATCTTATGGCTTCTGGTCGACGTCTTATGATAGACTCGCAACTGAAGCAAGAGGCTGCATGGAACTATGGCACGAGTGTAGCTTTCAATATTCCTATATTGAATAAGACACTGAAATTAAATGCAGAATACTATTATACAAACTTTGAAAACCAAACTATCATTGACTACGACTCTAATCCGCTGATGCTTTTTGTGGGCAATCTTAACGGTAAGAGTTATTCGCATACGTTCCAAATAGATGCTTCCTACCCATTCTTCCATGGCTTTGAATTAACCGCGGCTTACAGATACAATCTTGTAAAGACTACTTACGGAGGAGAACTACTTGCAAAACCATTTCAAGGTAGGTATAAAGGATTGCTCACTGCAAGCTATAAGACACCACTTGGTCTATGGCAATTCGATGCAACATTGGCTCTTAATGGTGGTGGAAGAATGCCTACACCATACACAACGGCTACTGGAACACCATCGTGGGATACACATTACAAGGCTTATGGACAACTAAACGCACAGATAACACGCAATTTCCGCCACTTCTCTGTTCAGCTTGGTGGTGAAAATCTGACGAACTTCAAGCAGCAAAATCCTATTATTGGATATCACGACCCGTGGACACAGACCTTCGAACCTACGATGGTTTATGGTCCAGTGCAGGGTGCAATGGGCTATATTAGTATCCGCATGAACCTTGGACAACGTCTTTAAACATATCAAAGCATAAAAATTATTTGCCCAATTGGGCTTAGTTAAAAATAAAAAGACAATGAAAAAAAGTTTAATTACTATGATGTTGGCGATGGTAGCCATCGTTGCATCAGCTAAAGACATCAAGACTGTCATCTTCACAACTACTCCTCAGATGCATTGCGCCAACTGTGAGAACAAGATAAAAGGTAATCTTCGTTTTGAAAAAGGTGTGAAAGATATAAAGACAGATATCGAAATGCAGAAAGTGTTCGTTACCTACGATGCCGACAAAACTACAGAAGAGAAACTTCAGAAGGCTTTTGAAAAGTTCGGATACAAAGCAGAAAAGACAACCAAAGAAGCCAAAACTACTGTTCACGAAGGCGAAGAGTGTCAGAATATGTAAGGTTCATAGGTTCCAGAATCTTATCAGGAACTCTTTAGAAATCCAACATGAATAGTGGCTTTATCTCATTCAAGCCGATTGTTAGGAGGTCAATCGCATTATAAAAATTGATACCTTAACGGTCGGCTTGAGTTAGATAATAAGATGATAAAATCGTAAACATTTTTCAAAAGAAGGAATATTGCGTAATCACCTTATTATCAACACGTTGTAATATAGGTTGTTTTGCATTGTAAAAGTGCCTGTTTTACACGATAATAGCGCCTGTTTTGCATTACAAAACAGGCGCTATTGCAATGCCAAATCGCTATAACCATTTTCTACTGGTATTTTTCTTTACAAACAAGAGTAGCTTAATAGGACTATCTACCCTTTTATTGAGAAATACCAAAGCACGGCTTTTGATATATCAAGACGAAGTTATTATTCCCCTATAAAATTATATTTAGTCGTCCCTTAAAAACAATATTTCAGCATAAAGCTTGTATTGACAAGCTCTATGCTGATTCTTTTTATAAGGTACAAAAGAACTCTCATAGCTCTTTTGAAGTTATATGCTGCTGCAGATAATAATACATTGATAGCATCTCCTTTGACACCTTTATAAAAGTTGCGAGATAATCGGTGGTCTGCTTTAAGATGTCCTATCGTTGGCTCTATACCAGCTCGTTTACAAAATAGTTTGTGTTTCTTTCTCTTTTGGTAGTAGCTGTCTTTAGCTTTAGGAGTGTCTGGAATGAGTATCTTTGTCTGCCCAATCTGATTTATACCTCTATACCCTCTATCTCCTGCTAACTTATCAACCTTCATTCCTGTCATCCTTTGGGTCTGTTCTAACGTCTTTTCGATAGTATGCCCATCATATTCATTCCTAAAAGAACATGCACCAAGAATAAGTCCTGACCATGAGCGAAGAATAGATACTTTAGGGATATTCAGTAAATATCTAACTAATTGTTTGTCAGTGTAATATATTATTT
>NZ_JABZSJ010000079.1:0-9720 GCF_015262605.1 Prevotella aurantiaca
AATATATTACACTGACAAACAATTAGTTAGATATTTACTGAATATCCCTAATTAAAATAATTTCCCTAAAATTGCACTTAGAAATACAGTTCAAACGTTCTGTTTTAAGTCTAGTATAATGAAATTTTGGAACATCTATAGGTAAAGAAAGTACAAAGTAAAAGAAATATTATCCTAACGAATCGTTAAGTCTATTTCTTCTATTAGAAATCTCTATCTTTGATTGTCATAAAGAAGTGCCTTAAGTAGCCAGCTATCAGTCTCTGAATTAAAAAATCAGATAGACACAATATATTATTCACTAACCAAATAAAATTATGATGGAAAAAAGCAGTATTTATAAATGGAGTGTTGGCTCTCTCTAATTCCCCTATTGCCAACGAGGAAATAGAAGAAATATATTGGGGAATGTGGAGGAATAACCTCTCGTGAAATTACTTTGACAAAGGGAAAATGGTTTATAAATCTAACCTATGTCGGTAATGTGGAATCAGCCACAATCTATATGGTTTTGAAAGAATTTATAAGTTCAAAAGAAATAAGATGAGGAAAAAGTTACTTTTTCTTGTACCGAAGAGTAGCAGACTTTCATACGAAACAGAACTGCCTTCAAGTGATTAGCTAATTTTTTTGCTCGGATTTTTTGCAAGAATATTAAAATAAAGTTATAGTAACATGAATAAGCGTGTATATTAACACGTTATTGTCTAATTTAATACTAAAAGCTATGGAAAAGAAAATTAAATTTTTATTCCTATTGCTTTGCTGTTTGATTAATTCACCAGCAATAGCACAACAAATGCGTGATGTCTCAAGACAGGAAGCCTTATCCATTGTCAAAATGTGTTTTAATGAACAAGATGTGGATTACTACCTCTGTGATGACCCTGTTCTTAATGTAATGAGTGAAGGCGAAAAACTCTCTTTCCTGCAAAGCAATTTCGGTAACGGGAATGCTCTTTCCCTGTTGCCATGATTTTTTAATATAATACTTTGAAGTTATGATGAAAAGATTTTATTATTTGTTTGTGTTTTTGTCCTTTATTCTCTTTTCCTCTCAAAAGGTATATGGACAAGCCTCTTTCTTTGATGCTCACGTGAGCAAGTATGGAGAGTTGGAGCAAGTATTGGGTGATAAATGGGACAAGATAGATTCATTAATTGTACATGGTCCAATCAATAAAGCCGATTTTAAGACAATTGTTCGTTGTGCGAGAGATGGCTCTATGCGGATTGTCAATTTGCAATATGCACAGATTGAGAACAATAAAATTCCAGACTTT
Organism: Prevotella aurantiaca; assembly: GCF_015262605.1. Taxonomy (NCBI): domain Bacteria; kingdom Pseudomonadati; phylum Bacteroidota; class Bacteroidia; order Bacteroidales; family Prevotellaceae; genus Prevotella; species Prevotella aurantiaca. The sequence continues at coordinate 1,284 of NZ_JABZSJ010000079.1, forward strand.
GGATTTGTTGATAGGGATAAGTCCAGATTTGGAAACCATTTGGATATTCGCCGTATTATTCTTCCCGATAATATTACTGAGTTTGGTGAATATGCATTTTATGGATTAACATTGGAAACAATCAATATTCCTTCCTCGTTGAGAAAGTTGGGAAACAATTGTTTCGATGAAAATAGATGGCTCTCGGTGAATCCTTTGATAATTCCTGAAGGTGTTACGGAAATTCCAACCCAATGTTTTCAATTTTGTTACAAGCTCAAGAAAGTTGTTTTGCCTTCCACTATCAAAACTATAGGAATATTAGCATTTTTCGATAGTTTAGTAGATGATATGAATTTTCCAGAAGGCTTGGATAGTATCGGATATTTAAGCATGCATGGTGCGCGACTTACTGAAGTTGTCTTGCCCAAGACTATAAAAAAGATAGGATTTGAAGCATTTGGTTCTAACAGTAAATTAAAGAGAGTTGTTTTACCGGAAGGGCTTACAGAGATTCCTGATAAATTCTGTTGTTCGTGTATAGAGCTAGAACAGACAGTAATTCCAGAATCTGTAACAAAAATTAATAAGGAAGCTTTTGAGGGTTGTTTAAAACTTAAAACCAATTTGCCCCCAAAACTTAAATGGATTGGTGATGGTGCTTTTAGTTCTTGTAGCCTTGACTCCATTGTTTTCCCTGCTACGATGGAATACATCGGAAAAGAAGCTTTTGAGGATTTAGAGAAACTAAAAAAGATTTATTCTATGTCGCCAATACCGCCCGTTTGTTATTATGATCCTATGGTTAATTTCGGTGATGAATCATTTGGTGGATCTACTCCTAGTGATATTCCCGTTTACGTTCCCATCGGTTCAGGCGAAAAGTATCGTGAGGCTTTCGGTTGGAACTACTTCACGAACATCATTGAAACAGATAAGTTCCCAACCGGAATCGTTTCGCCTAAGATGGGCAAAAACGAACAATGTAGGGTATATGGAAAAGACAACGAACTCGTAATAGAAATTCCTAATTTGCTTTCATCGCCTATTCATTATTCCATTTATAGTATAGATGGAACCATGATAGAGCAAGGCAACCTGATAAAGTCTTATACATTAAGAATGCCTGCAAAGGGAGTTTACATTGTACGTGTTGGAAATACCACACATAAAATATTTATGTAAGTGTACAATCATAAGAAGTAGGAATTAAGTTGGTTTTTCCAGTCTGCTTAAAAAGCTCTTTTGAGGAATAGAAGGAGTTTACTTTTAGTGAGATGAAACTAACTTTACTTTTAGTGGTAGTCTGGAAATTATATTTACTGCTTCTAAACTTTTACCGGACAGCAATAGTAAAAAAGTAAGAAAAAGGGCTGAAATCCAAGAGAGGATTTCAGCCCTTAATTTTTTTATGTGCAAAGATGTCTTCCTGTCTGTCAAATATCCATTATGCCGAGAATTGCAATATTTGCTGAAAAGATTAAATTATGATTTCAGCACTTCGCCTTAATGATGTTTAGGCGTTAATATCTTCTTATATTCTTGCGGATTTTCGAGCAACTTTACAGCTTCTTTCCATTGTTTGTCGAATTGTAAACTATTGGCCATAGCACCTTTTTGGAAATAGTAGGCAGCTACAAGGTCGGCTGTAATAAGCTGTTTAATTGTTTGTTTGTTGTGGTCAAGTTCTTTTGCAAGGTTATGCTGAAGTTTCTTTTTCAATGCTTCAAATTCAGGCTTAGCATCATCATAATAGCCTTCAAACTTAGCAATGTCCACAAGATTCTTTATAGCCTTTTCGCTTTGTCGGTCGTATTTAAAACCACTCTTTATTACTGCAGATTTGAAACTCTCGTAGTCAGCATCAGAAATAATAAAGTTTTTAGCTTCACCGATATTTGGGTGTTGTTTGATATATTCAAGTTCCCAGTTCAGCATTACTTCTGTAGAATCCATACCAGAACTTACAAGATAGAACGCAATGTTAGGAAGAGAGTCGGGAAGTATCTTTACATCTGGGTTGATACCGCCACCATCGCGAACGATTCTGCCATTAGCAGTGCGAAATTCTTTTGTAAGCGAATCAGGAACGTGCTCTACATAACCTCCGCGACTATGTTTGTAGTTGATGGCTTGAATACATCTACCACTTGGAATATAGTATTTGCTTGTTGTAAGTTTTAAGTTTCCGTTGTAAGGTAAGTCCATTGGCGCTTGAACCAAACCCTTGCCATAGGTTCTACTTCCCATAATAACAGCGCGGTCTAAGTCTTGTAAGCTACCACTTGTAATTTCACTTGCACTTGCCGATTCACCATTTACCAATACAATTATAGGCATAACGGTATCAATTGGTTCAACAGTAGTTTTGTATTCACGATTAGCGCGCTGCAATTTACCTTTGGTATTAACGAGTGTAAGGCCTTTAGGCACAAACATATTCACAATGTTTATGGCTTCTTGCAAACTACCTCCACCATTATTGCGTAGGTCGAAGACAAGCGATTTCATACCCTCCTTTTTCATTTCCAAGAAAGCACGGCGAACATCTTTCGAACAATCCACGGTGAAAGAGTTTAAGTTTAGATAGCCTATACCATTTTGCTGCAATCCATAATAAGGAACTGCAGGCATCTGAATAGACTTTCGAGTAAGCTTAAACTTCATAATTTTGCCAGTAGAGGGTCGTTTTATCTTTAATAAGAAAGAAGTTCCTGCATCGCCACGCAAATGGTCGCTGACATAGCTTGTGCTTTTCTTATTCATTGACGAGTCGTTAATAGATAATATAATATCTCCCTTTTTAAGACCAGCTTCTGCGGCAGGCATATTTTCGTAAGGTTCGTCTATTACTACATTCTCCAACTTTAAGTTGTATCTTATCAGTGCACCGATACCTGCATATTTGCCAGAAATCATCATGTCAAGTTCCTTAACTTTCTCTTCAGGATAAAAAACAGTATAAGGGTCGAGCGAACTTAACATAGCGTTAATGCCGTTACCAATAACTTCGTCGGCATTCAGCGTATCTACATACATCATGTCAAGGTATTTGTAGATAGCAGAAAAAGTCTCTAAATTCTTTGCAACTTTAAAATTGTGGTCTTTGTCAGACTTACCTTGTGCAAAGGTATTTGTTTGCGCTACGCATGTGAATATACATAGCATAACAAGCAGTTTCTTTATCATTCCTTTATGTTTATAAACGATTTTGTATTTAAGAATAAGTGCAAAATTACACTATTATAATGAAATATGATTGAGAAAAGGCATTAAAATGCTTCTAAATACGTAAGATTGATGACTATTTGAACAACATAGTTTTAGGAAGTTTTACCCACTTGTTGTTTACTGCAATGTTGATGGTGCTGCCTTTTCCCTGTTTGAAAGTATAAGTGCCATCAGCATTGTACGTAAGTGTTGCAATAAGGTCCTCACTTCCATAGTCGTTGATAATGGTAAGTGTGGCTGTGTTTCCTTCAACTTTTACATCAGAAATAATCCACTTTCGTGAATCTCGTACAGCACCAAGATAGCCTGGCACTTCGCCAAACAACTTTTGATTAGGCACTAAGATATTTTGTTTATAGAAATCTATTTCAAGCCAAACTTGATATTCTTTATTCTCTATACGAGTTTTAAATATAGTTGTGTCGGCAGGATTATCTTGCTGGCACATAGGGACAATTGCTGCAAACAATTTTGTAGATGTATTTGCAGTAGCGGTAGTTGGCAATACTAAAAATAAACCCAACGTAAGTACCGATAATATAATAAGTTTTACTTTCATAATACTTGCAAAGATAATTCTTTTTCTTCTTTATTATAGCAGAATAACTTCTTCTTTTTTAAAGTTTAAATATTTCATGGCTTAAAAACGTGATTTATATCAATTTAAAGGTTATAACTTCTAAAATAATTGTTTTGCTTGTCAATGTTCGGTTTTTTATCGTACCTTTGCAAATATTGACAAGATGTAAAAGGATGTTTCTGGATTTTATTTTTGAAGCGAGTTGGGAGGTATGCAACAAGGTAGGTGGTATCTACACCGTGCTTTCTACACGTGCAAAGACCTTACAAGAGAAGTTGCGAGACCGCGTAGTTTTTATAGGTCCCGATTGTTTTAACGGAGTAGAAAATCCATACTTCATCGAAGACAAAAAGCTTTTCAAAGAATGGGTAGCTGTTGCCAAGAAAGAAGGTTTGAAGTTAAAAGTTGGACGTTGGAATGTTCCAGGAAGTCCGATAGCCTTTTTAGTAGATTTTGAAGCTTATTATGCCAATAAAAATGAATTTTATGGCGAACTTTGGCAACGTTATAAGGTAGATAGTTTGCATGCTTATGGCGATTACGATGAATCAGCGATGTTTTCTCTTGCTACTGCAAAGGTTGTGGAGAGTTATTATCGCTACTATTTGAGTAATTGCAAGAACGTTATATTTCATGCCAACGAATGGCAAACGGGTTTTGCAGCTTTAGTTTTGCAGTATAATGTACCGGAAATAGCAACGCTCTTTACAACTCATGCAACAGGAATAGGACGCAGTATAGCTGGTAACAACAAACCACTTTATGGTTATTTGCAAGCGTATAATGGCGACCAAATGGCTGGAGAGCTGAATATGGAAAGTAAACATTCCATTGAAAAGCAAACAGCACATCATGTAGACTGTTTTACAACGGTAAGCGAAATTACTGCATTAGAGTGTAAGGAACTTTTGGATAAGCCTGTAGATGTGGTTTTACCAAATGGTTTTGAAGACGATTTTGTACCAAAAGCAGCTACATTTACTAAGAAACGCAATGCAGCACGTAAGCATTTATTGTATATAGCAGAGGCTCTTACTGGTACAAAACTTGATAACGACACGCTCATCGTATCTACAAGTGGCCGTTACGAATTCAGAAATAAAGGTATCGATGTATTTATAGATGCAATGAATCGCCTGAACCACGATGAAGAACTGCAAAGAAATGTCGTTGCTTTTATAGAAGTTCCAGGGTGGGTAGGGCAACCTCGTGCTGATTTGAAACAACGTTTGGCAAAAAAGAGTGTTTATGATACAGCATTAGAAATGCCAATTATTACACACGAACTGCATAATATGGACAGTGATAACGTGTTAAATATGGTGCGTCACTTAGGTATAAAGAATGCTTCGGACGACAAGGTGAAGTTAATATTCATACCTTGTTATTTAAATGGTAACGATGGTATCGTGGATATGCCTTATTATGATGTGATGTTGGGCAATGATTTATGCGTTTACCCATCATATTACGAGCCATGGGGATATACTCCTTTAGAAGCAGTAGCGTTTAAAGTTCCTTGCATTACAACCGATCTTGCAGGTTTTGGCTTATGGGCAAATCAACAGAAAGGCAAATGTTGTGAGATAACAGATGGTGTAAAGGTAATACATCGCACCGATGACAACTATTCAGAAGTGGCAGATGGTATCAAGGATACCATTAAAGAATATGCTGCAATGGATAAAAAAACTGCCGATAAATGTAGAATAAATGCACAAAAGCTATCGAAAAAAGCTTTATGGAGCGAGTTCATACAGGCTTATGAAACTGCTTATGATATTGCAATCAAAAATCGCAATGCAAGAGTAAGCGTAAAGTAACTTCGACAGATAAATTTAAAAGCAATAATTAACGAATAAAATATAAAAACAGAATAGGTAAAATTATGAAAATTAAGTCTGATTATTCAAATGAACCTCAATGGAGAGAGGTGAATGTAAAGTCAAGTCTTCCTAAGGAATTGGCTTGTCTGGACGAGATAGCACACAACCTTTGGTATGGTTGGACACACGAAGCACGCAGCCTTTTTACTCATTTGGACGAAGAGCTTTATGAGAAAGTAGGCCACAATCCTGTATTGTTGCTCGAACAATTGAGCTACGACCGCAAGGCAGCTATTGTAAAAGATAAGGACCTAATGAAACGTGTCAAGAACGTTTACAAGATGTTCACCGACTATATGAACGTGAAACCCAATGCAAAACGTCCTTCAGTAGCTTATTTCTGTATGGAATTTGGTCTTAACCAAGTGTTGAAGATCTATTCAGGAGGTTTAGGAATGCTTGCTGGTGACTATCTTAAAGAAGCATCAGACTCTAATGTTGACCTCTGTGCAGTAGGTTTCTTGTATCGTTTCGGCTATTTCCGTCAGAGTCTTTCTATGGATGGTCAGCAGATTGCAAAGTATGATGCACAGACCTTTAATTCCCTTCCTATCGAGCGAGTACTTGATGCTGATGGCAACCAAATGGTAGTTGATGTACCTTATAATAATTATATGGTACACGCATTGGTATGGCAGGTGAATGTAGGACGTATAAAACTCTACTTGCTTGATACAGATAATGAAATGAACTCAGAGTTCGACAAACCTATTACACACGCACTTTATGGTGGTGATTGGGAAAATCGTATCAAACAAGAAATATTATTGGGTATTGGTGGTATCCTCACTTTGAAGAAACTTGGAATTAAGAAAGATATATACCATTGCAACGAAGGTCACGCTGCACTTTGCAACTTGCAACGTCTTTGTGACTATGTTGAAGAAGGTTTAACTTTCAACGAAGCAATGGAACTTGTACGTGCTTCTTCACTTTATACCGTTCATACTCCTGTACCAGCAGGACACGACTACTTCGATGAAGCACTTTTCAGTAAGTATATGTCTGGTTATCCTGCAAAATTGGGTATCAACTGGGACGAATTTATTGGAATGGGACGTACCAATCCAGACGACCATAGCGAACGTTTCTGCATGAGTACCTTTGCTTGTAACACATCTCAGGAAATCAACGGCGTATCTCGCTTGCATGGTTGGGTAAGTCAAAAGATGTTTGCTCCATTGTGGAAGGGTTATTTCCCAGAAGAAAACCATGTGGGCTACGTTACTAATGGTGTTCACTTCCCAACATGGGCAGCAACTGAATGGCGCAAAGTTTACAACAAATATTATGATAAGAACTTCATGGCCGACCAGAGTAATGAAGAAATTTGGCATGCTATATACAATGTGCCAGATGCTGAAATCTGGGAAACACGTATGGCATTGAAGAAGAAACTTATTAAATATATCCGCGATAAGTTCACACAGCAATGGCTTCGCAACCAAGGCGATCCAGCAAAAGTGGTTTCTATCCTTGAGAAGATTAATCCTAACGCATTAATGATTGGTTTCTGTCGTCGTTTTGCAACATACAAACGCGCACACCTTCTATTTACAGACTTAGAACGTTTGGAGAAGATTGTGAACAATCCGGAACGTCCAGTGCTCTTCTTCTTCTCTGGTAAAGCTCACCCTGCTGATGGTGCTGGTCAAGGATTGATTAAGCGTATCTTTGAAATTTCACGTATGCCACAGTTCCTTGGTAAGATTATCTTCCTTGAAGACTACGATATGGAACTTGCACGTCGCCTCGTTTCAGGTGTTGATATTTGGATGAATACACCAACACGTCCATTGGAAGCCAGTGGTACATCAGGCGAAAAGGCTGAAATGAATGGTGTTGTGAATCTCTCTGTGCTTGACGGCTGGTGGGTAGAAGGCTATCGTGAAGGTGCTGGATGGGCATTGCCAGAAAAGCGTACTTACCAAAATCAAGAGTATCAAGATAAACTTGACGCTGCTACTATCTACAGCTTGTTGGAGAATGAGATTACTCCATTGTTCTTCAACAAGACAAAGGGCAAGACATATTCAGAAGATTGGGTGAAGATTGTAAAGAATTCTATCGCTACTATCGCACCTCATTATACTATGAAGCGCCAGTTGGACGACTATTATACTAAGTTCTACTGCAAGCAGGCAGAGCGTGCTACTAAGTTACATGCTAAGGATAACCGCCTTGCAAAGGAAATAGCGCAATGGAAAGAAACTGTTGCTGAGCGCTGGGATAGTATCAATGTTGTGGAAAGTAATTTTGATTCGTTGTACAATGCTGTTACAGGCGAGGTTACAACTCTTACTTATACTATTGACGAACAAGGTCTTCAAGATGCAGTTGGTTTGGAACTTGTAATGTTACACAGTAATCCTGTTGATGATGTAAATATTCATAAGGTACTTCCATTCAAGCTTGTGAAGAACGAAGGTAATCTTTATACCTTCCAATTAGACTTCGATGCTTCTGATGCTGGTGCTTTCAGATGTGCTGTTCGTATGTATCCTAAGAACAACTTGTTGCCACATCGTCAAGACTTCTCATACGTTAAGTGGCTCAACTAATCGGTTACTGACACATAATATACACCTAAGCCCCCTCTTGAATAAGGATTCAAGAGGGGGCTTTGTTTGTCAGGTAGGTAATGTAAGTAGTCCTCCCTTAAAAACTTAAGATTCTCCTGATTCATAGTATATTATCCTGTAAATAATTTGCTTATATCTGCAAGTTTTTGTACCTTTACATTATAAATCTTGCAGATATT